>WTJP01000149.1 GCA_011526275.1 Candidatus Arcticimaribacter sp.
TATGGGGGTTAAAATATCAACAAACGCTTCATTTTTGTTAATACGCTATTTTTTGGGGGGTAAACTATCAAAATCTCAAAAAAAAGCGGTTCAGATTAAAATAAAGTATATTTGTAAAAGAAAATAAACACCTCACTCTTATGAACAACTTACGATTTGATGCGTTAAAAAAAATTGCACAGCATCCCGCTGAAAATTTTAGCCCACAGTCCAATCGCCAAGAACGATTTGCAGAGCATGTATTGACAGAAGAAAAGTTAAGTCATTACTTGAGTAAAACAGCATTCAAGGAAATGACAAAGGCTTCTTTAAGTGGGCAACCCATTAGTCGATCATTGGCGGAACAAATCGCTCAAGCCATGAAAGTGTGGGCACTCGAAAAAGGAGCAACCCATTACACCCATTGGTTTCAACCTTTGACCGGTGCCACAGCAGAAAAGCACGAATCTTTTCTCGATTTTTCTAAAGACGGACGAGCCATTTCTAGCCTTGAGGGTACGCAATTGGTACAACAGGAACCCGATGCTTCTAGTTTCCCTAGCGGTGGAATTCGCAATACCTTCGAAGCGCGGGGATACACAGCTTGGGACCCTACCTCTCCAGCCTTTGTTTTTGGAAAAACACTTTGTATTCCCACGGTCTTTGTTTCCTACACTGGTGAGGCTCTCGATTATAAAACCCCCTTATTGCGCTCAATTTCTGCGCTAGATCAAGCAGCCACGGAAGTGTGTAAATACTTTGATAAAAACGTTCAAAAAGTATATCCAACCCTAGGGTGGGAGCAGGAGTATTTTTTATTGGATAAAGGCTTGGTCGCTTCACGCCCCGACATCGTCTTGACAGGACGAACCCTCATGGGGCACGGTTCTGCTAAAGGACATCAATTAGACGATCACTATTTTGGCGCCATTCCATCGCGCATGTTGTCTTTTATGCAAGAATTAGAAGCCGAATGTATTTTATTGGGAATCCCAGTAAAAACACGTCATAATGAGGTTGCACCTTCACAATTTGAATTGGCGCCAATTTATGAAGAAATGAATCTTTCGGTTGACCACAATGCCTTGTTGGTGGATGTCATGAAACGCATTGCCACAAAACATAAGCTTGAAGTGCTTTTCCACGAAAAGCCCTTTGCCCAAATCAATGGATCTGGAAAGCACAACAACTGGTCTTTGGAAACCGATACAGGGATAAATCTGCTAAGTCCTGGAAAAACCCCTATGAGTAGTTTGCAATTCTTGACCTTTTTTGTCAATACCATAGCTGCAGTTTTGGACTATCAAGATTTGTTGTGTGCCTCTATGATGAGTGCCAGTAACGACCATCGTTTGGGTGCTAATGAAGCGCCACCAACCATAATCTCTGTTTTTATTGGGAAACAATTGACCAAGGTACTCACCGATTTACAGCAGGTTTCAGAAGGGAAATTATCTCCAGAAGAAAAAACAGATTTAAAATTGAACGTGGTCGGGAAAATTCCTGAAATACTATTGGATAATACCGACCGAAACAGAACCTCTCCCTTTGCATTTACGGGGAATAAGTTTGAGTTCCGGGCGGTGGGTGCAAAAGCCAACTGTGCCAAACCCATGACAGTACTCAATACCATAGTGGCCAAAAAGTTGGTTGGTTTTAAAGCAGCAGTTGATCGCTTGTTGGAGAAAGATGCTAAAATGAAAAAAGACGATGCTATCTTTAATGCCCTTCGCGATCTAATTAAAGAGATTTCCCCCGTCTTGTTTGAAGGCGATGGGTATAGCGAAGCTTGGTTGAAAGAAGCCAAAAAACGCGGTTTATACCATGCGCAAAATACGCCAGAAGCGCTACAAGCATATGTCGATAAAAAGAACATAGCACTATTTGAAGAATTAAGTGTCCTTTCTGAGCGCGAATTGAATGCCCGATTAAATGTCGATTTGGAGCAATACACTCTAGCCCTCCAAATTGAAGGAAGAACATTAGGTGATCTTTCGCGCAACCATATCATTCCCACAGGGATTAAGTATTTGAATACCTTAATTGAAAATGTAAAAGGACTTAAAGAGATTTACGGCGAAAAATACAAGGAGCACGCCAAAGAGCAAATGCTTTTAATTGAGCGCATTTCTTCGCATATCGCCGAAATCAATTCAGGCGTTAACAAGATGATTGAAGAACGGAAGAAAGCCAATACGATTGAGGACGATTTTAAAAAGTCACTTGCTTATTGTGATGCGGTTAAACCCTATTTTGAAATGATACGCTATCATTGCGACAAGTTGGAATTATTGGTCGATAATTCGCTTTGGCCCTTGGCAAAATACCGCGAGTTGTTGTTCCTCCATTAGAAAGTCTTTTTGTGGTTTTAACTACAGATTAATTCCGCTATTTTTGTAAAAAATTAATTCATGAGTTCAGCGTCCAGCGATCGGTACAAACTTCGTGGGGTTTCCGCCCAAAAAGAAGATGTACACAATGCCATCAAAAACATCGATAAAGGTTTGTTTCCAAAGGCTTTTTGTAAAATCGTACCCGATCATTTAACGGGGAGTGACGACCATTGTATCGTGATGCATGCCGATGGAGCTGGTACAAAATCGTCCTTGGCTTATGCCTATTGGAAAGAGACCGGAGATCTCTCGGTGTGGAAAGGCATTGCTCAAGATGCCCTTATCATGAATATCGATGATCTGCTTTGCGTGGGCGCAACCGAAAATATTTTATTATCCTCAACGATAGGCCGCAACAAACAGCGCATTCCTGGTGAAGTGTTGGCCGCTATCATCAATGGAACCGAAGAACTGATTCAAGATTTAGCGCAGCACGGAATTTCCATTAAAAGTACTGGGGGTGAAACTGCCGATGTGGGGGATTTAGTGCAAACGATCATTGTAGATTCCACGGTGGTGGCCCGCATGAAAAAAAATGAAGTCATCGACAATGCCAATATTCAAGCTGGAGATGTTATTGTGGGCTTAGCTTCTTTTGGGCAAGCCAACTATGAAACAGAATACAATGGCGGAATGGGAAGTAACGGACTTACCTCCGCTCGCCATGATGTCTTTAATGCTTTTGTGAAAGACAAATATCCTGAGACTTTTGACGCTAGTGTACCCAGCGAATTGACCTATTCTGGTACCAAAAAGTTGACCGATACGGTTGAAGGCAGCCCCTTAGATGCTGGGAAATTAGTTTTGTCTCCCACGCGAACATATGCACCTATCATCAAAGCAATTTTCAATGCTATTGGGCGAAAGTCCATCCACGGTATGGTGCATTGTAGTGGAGGAGCACAAACCAAAATATTGCACTTCGTTGATCAATTGCACGTGATTAAAGACAATTTGTTTGAAACCCCACCTTTGTTTTCCATGATCCAGCAAGAGTCAGGAACCGACTGGCGCGAGATGTACGAAGTCTTCAATATGGGGCACCGCATGGAGTTGTATGTTTCAGCAGAAAAAGCAGAAGAAATCATCTCCATCAGCCAATCTTTTGGGGTGGACGCACAAATTGTAGGCAGGGTAGAGGCAGCCTCCAAAAAGCAACTCACCATCAATAGCCCTTACGGTACGTTTACCTACTAAGCTTTCTACTTTCTTTTTTAAGTATTAGGAACGGTTTTTGCTCGACTCAAAGCAATAATTGCTAAACAATAGTTCCTTATCTTTATAAAAAAAAGAAAAATGAAAAAGTTTAATCGATTAATTCGAGGGTTTACCCTATTGACCATTTCCAGTATTTTCTTGGTTCAGTGTAGTAAAGACGATGGCGGAGACAATTACGCTACTCCAACCCCCAATGAAGCGGTAACCCTTTCTGCTTCAGATTTCTCATCGAGTATTGACGAAAATCCTTCTCAAGGGGCAGCTCTGGGTAGGGTACAAGCAACGGCCAGCAGTGGTACACCTAACTTCAGTATTATTAACCAAAGCGTAGCTGGAGCCATTGCCGTTAGCAGTAATAGTGGGGACATCACGGTAGCTGATCCTGCACTATTTGATTTTGAAACCCGACAGCAAATTACCGCAACAGTGCGGGTAAGTGTTGGTAATGTTTCAGAAGAAGTGACCGTTACCATAACCATTAACGATGTGAGTGAAGTAGATGTCGCCTCTTTGACCCTTTGGGAGGGCGCACCGCTTACCTTTTCTAAATCCAACGGAGGAAGTCCCTCTGAAGCGGACAATCAAGACCGAATTACAGAAAATGTTTGGCTTACCCGGGGTGATTTAGGGATTTTATACAATATTGCGACTGAGGGTAGCGCCAATAACGATTCCAGTCCTGCGGGAACGGAATGGGCACAAGGGAGCTTTTCCGATTTGCAAACCTTGGACTTCACTTCATTTAGGGCGGCATGTCCAGGAGCAAAACCCAAAAATGTTGTGGGCATTCCAATGGTCTTGCACCTCATTCAAGATGATCTTTATATTGAAATCACCATCACCTCTTGGGCGCAAGGAAAAATGGGAGGCTTTACCTATACACGATCAACTCCCTAAGCATGAAAAAACTGCTTTCATTGCTTTTGTTTTTGTGGTGTGCGCTTTTGCAGGCGCAGCAATGGGAACCTTCATTTGAAAATGCCCAAACAAAAGCCGCAGCCGAAAATAAAAAAGTACTGCTCGTTTTTTCAGGCTCTGACTGGTGTATTCCCTGTATTCGTCTGGAGGACAAAGTCTGGAAGTCACAGGAGTTTATAAGCTATGCAGCAAGTAGTTTGTACCTCTACCGCGCCGATTTTCCTAAGCGGAAGAAAAATCAACTTCCAGCAGATAAAAAAGCAGAGAACGAAGCTTTGGCTGCCTTGTACAACAAAAAAGGATATTTTCCTTGGGTAGTCGTTTTTTCAGCAAACGGGAAAGCGATAGGCGCTTTTGCTTATGAGGACAAAGCAGTATCAGCATACCTAAAAG
>WTJP01000164.1 GCA_011526275.1 Candidatus Arcticimaribacter sp.
TTCCTTTTTGGATAAAACTGTCCAATAGTGTCCATTTTTTACGCCTCTACGTTTGTTATGTCTAACGCTATTTTAGATGTAGTCGGTTTATCTATCGGCTTGGTAGTTCCTTTCACATCGTCTGTGATGTACCACTTCAATCCGTCTAAACTCCAAACTGTCTGCCCCGTGTAGTACTTATATACTTTATACATACTGCTTGTATTTTAGTTTTATGTTGGTGTTGTTTTCCTCTATAATTCTGTCAAGTGTTTTCTTAACCTCAACAGCTCCTGCCTCGTTTGTGATTATGGCATCGTGAAGAGTAAGGAAATCACATTGAGTGTCTTGCATACCTTTTACAAAGATGTCAGACTCCATACGTTGCAACAATCTTGGAAATGCCTTGTACTTCAATTTGCGTCCAAAGATGTCCTTCTCTTTGTAGCCATATACAGACTCGTCTATCCAATATCTTTTCAGTTTGATGATGATGTCCAACAAAGTCGGAAACGCCTTTCTAAACGTCTTTACTGACTTGTATGTGTTGTATGATTGGTTGTTAGGATTGCCAAATAGTACGTTCTTAATTAGAGACATTTTTGCGTCTGATTCTGTTATCGATTTTCCTCTTTTGGCTTCAGCCTCTACAATCATTGGACGTAGTTTGTTTTGGTTGAGGTACGCAGTTAGTTTGTACAGTTCCTTCTCTACGTTTGTTTTGTTGTCCTTGAAGAAATTATGCAACATACTTAAATACTGCGTGTGTGGTGTGGTGTCTGTTTGTATTGTTCTTTGCTTTACTATTCCAATATCTTCTAAATATTTAGCATAAAAAGAAGGCTGACATAATATGTTGCATAGTTTTATAAATAGCATCCATTGACAATTCGCACCATCAAACTCAATCAAGTGCTGATTATCTAACTTCATAAATGGACGCAAGTCAGAGGCAGTAAGTGTGAAGGTGTGATATATACGCCCACTGTACTTATCTTGTGTCATAGAGATTAGCGAATAGTTTCCTTTCTGTATCGCATCAACTACTTTTATCCACCGCAGTCTTGATTGAAATCTTGAGTAGGATTTAATCACTCGTTCTGCCAATTCTATAGACGTCACTTCAACGTCACTGTCAGTCTCTTTGATGCCATTAGCCTTAAGCACCTTTCTCTTTTCAGGTTTAGTATTGGCATTCAAGAAATCATTAATGAATTTTTTTAATGTTTTGGAACTGTGTCCATCACGATTCATAAACCATTTCGCCCACTGTACTTGTTCTGCATATTGGTACTTTTCTTTGATATACTTGATTGCGCCTTCTCTGTCTATCGATACCTTTTTGAGTGACTCATATACTTTACGTGCAGTCTCATTGTTCTTGATGAGGTGGTGCAGTTTCTTTATACGTGCATTATTTATCTTCTTGACTAATGCCTTGTCTGTAATCTTGTATTCTACTAAAGGAGCTGACGCATCTACTTTGAGTCTGTACTGCTTGGATATTCCTGCTGACTTGGAAAACGTTCCATTGTGTTTCCATACAGTTCCATCGTGCAATACTATTTCTGTAGGACGGCTATACTCTTCTACGATTCCTTCGAGTATTAGGCGTTGAATGTACTTGGCATAGTTACCGCCAAAGACGTCACGTAGTACCTTACTATTCATAGGTACGTACTCATTAATCGAATTACGTTTGTAGAGGTTTCTTTGTATTAAGTGACCAACAAAGTAGGCGTTTAGGTCAGTGCCTCGTCTCTTGTTCTTTTTATATTCTGTGTGAAGGTTGTCTAATGGTAAGCCTTGTGGTAGTTGGACTGTGATTGTATCGTCAGTGACTACGTCAGTCAACGTCACTTTAACGTCACTACTGACGTCACTCATTACGTCACTTAACGTCTGTCCATTAAAAATTTGTTCTACTTTAGACATAAGAAAGGCTATATGCTTTTCACACCAACTAATTAATCAAGGCAGGAGCGACCAAACTATCTGCCTTTTTTTATATCCACTAATTTACGTAATTCTACTCAACTGTGCGTACAGAGTTATTGAGAGTTATTAACCTAAATTAGCCTTCTAAATCCATCCTTTTACTTATTACTTGCTTCTCTACCGCCTCGATAGTATCACGCCTTCTAATGGCTTCTATTAGCTTTTCCATTTGAGTCAGTATTCTGTCTGACTGTTCTTTTTGGTATTCACTTTGTGCCTTGTAGTGTTCTACTAAATCATCCTTTGACGCCAACTCTACTTTGAAACGTTCTTCCTTTTCTTGTATGTATCTCTTTTGGTACTTGTAATCTATCAAAGCATTTTCAAACTGCGTGTACTGTTCGTGAGTGAATACCTCTACACGTTCTTTATCAAAGTCTATATCCAATTCACTGAACTGTCCTAACTTCTTTTCATAGATAGTTTTCTGTTCTTGTATCGCCTTTTGGTACTTCTCTTTGAGTGCATCTAACTCCATCCGATATTCTGCCTTTGTCTTTTTATCGGATACTCTATTAGTGTTCTGCTTTCTATTGTTTCGCACCAACTCGATAAAGCGTTCCGTCAATTGGACGTCTCTACCATCTTGCGATACTTCTGTAGTATAGATGTCTTTGTAGTATCGTATTGTTCGATATGAAACGCCAAGTAGTTCTGACGCCTCCTTCATATTGTACGTTTTCATACTGTAGCGAGTTCAGAGAATATACCACGTTCCTTCATTTCCTTACGAATAGAAATAATCAGAGAAGGATACACTTCAAAGTATGAGGCAGTTTTACGTACAGATAGATACTTCTGTCCATTCAACTTCAACTGTTCTTGTTCTTTGATTGTCTCGACTATCTTTTTATACTTCACGAGTTTGTCCTCTGTGCTACCTTTTGGACGTCCAAGTACAATGCCTTTTGCCTTTGCATTACGCAATCCACTGCGTATATGTTTACGCCTTGTTTCATTCTCCATTTCATATACAGACAACAGTTGAGTAAAGACAAGATTTGCTATTGGATTAGGTGTACCATCTTCGTCAAGTGACTTCATATTGGTTTGCATACTCCATAGACAGACGCCTATCTTATGCAGTTCGTCTTTCATTTGTAGTGCCGTCTTGACATTACGTGAGAAACGAGAATAGTCGTGAAAGATAAAGTACTTCGGTTTGTGTTTCTTAACCTCATCCAATAAGAGCCTACGACCAAGCAAAGACTTTGTACCACTCATCGTCTCTTCATATACTTTCACTATGTTGAGGTTGTTTGTTTGTGCGAACTGATTTAGTTCTCGTAGTTGCCGTTCTGTATCTTGTTTGTCAGTAGATACACGACAGTAAATGAATGCAGTCTCCTTGTTAGTTCTCATTGTTTGTTTCATTGATTAGTTGGTTTAGTAAAGATAGTAAAGTGTACCGAAAAAAACAAATGTATATTTAGGTACATATACTCATATAACAAGATAGTGCCGTTGACGTTGTGTTTACGTCACTGTCACTACAAAGGATTATATCGGTACAGTATCTCACAGAAATAAGTACAAAAATTAATCTTTTGACGCCTACGTGAAAAAGGTACTATTGACATTCAGGCAGTTACGATATTATTTGAATTTTCTTAAATCGGATATATACATCCAAACGATATTCAAATCACGTATAAACTTTAAAAAACATTAATTAATTAAACCTCAACGCCTACCTCTTTGAAAAACCTTTGATTAATCAAAACATATCTACCACTCATAGAACTACGTCAGATATTCAGAGACAGAAGGTTATATATGTTATACGATTGACAAGCCTAAACGAAATACCCCTTTTTTATAACCCACCCCCTTACGCCTATCTTAATGGTGTCCTAATGTTTTAGCGTTTTTGAATTGTGTCATAACCTGCGAAACAGATACAGTACTAAAGATTGAAAAAGATTGAATAATCAAACATCAACATAGACGCATATATACATAAAGTAACACTACAACTACACACAGTGTATTTATTATGTTGCATAGTTTTATGGCAGTTGGAAATACCTACACGAATAGAAACAAGCATAGTATATCGTACTACTTGTACATCCGTCAGAGTTATGCTACAGATGTAGTAAAGTACGCCTCGTATTCTTCATCACATTCTATCCTGCCTCGATACTCAAAGTTTAGTGTACCGCTACCGAATGTAGTATCACAGTGCCATATATCATAAGGATACTTATTGTAGTCTTGTATCACTATCACATACTGTACTAACGGCATATCTTGTTGCCTACGAAATGCATTCAGTTCCGCTACAGTATTAGACTGTACAATCATTTGTTGTGATGGAGGTTTAACGCCTTCCAAGATGTTCTGTAGGTAGGTTGAGTTTTGACTCTTTACTTCTATAAATCTTCGCACTATTGGTGTGCCTCTCTTGTAGGTGTATTGGTGGTACATTTGGTTTTCTGTATCTACTATTTGTATGCTATCAATATCAGTCATATAGTGTCCTTGCATCACTCTTTGGTGTGTCTTTGCAAAGTCTGTCTGCTTCTCTTTTTCGTACTTTCTTTCTCTTGCCATTTTAAGCGATTTAAGGCACTATTTTTTTTCAGACGATAATTTCTATACGATTAGAATATAACGTCAGTAGGTGCGTTTATTTTAGTGTTGAGGTTGATACTCTGCGTATGTATTCGGATACTGTGACGCCTCTTTCTCTTGCTATAGTCATTAGGCTTTCTTTTTCTGCTTCTGTTACTCTTAAATGTATTCTATTGCTTCTTGTCTTTCTCATCTTTTTAGTGTGTTACCTTTTGTTACCTTTTCCATTCTGTATTTATATCTGTCCAAGTATCGTCAATCGATTTCCAATCTACTTCTATAGGCGTCCAATCAATATCTAATATTGTCCAATCTGTGTCTTTTTTATAGGTGTCCGATTCGT
>WTJP01000010.1 GCA_011526275.1 Candidatus Arcticimaribacter sp.
GTGCAATTTTTCCCAACCGATTCTCTGCAAGCCCTTCAACCCACAAGCTTTCAAGTTCTCTATTCAAAAACCACACTTTATGTAGCATTTAAAGCATATTACGAAAATGATCAAGTGGTGGTTTCATCGCTTAAACGCGACTTTAGCGCCCTTACCAATGATAACGTGTCTTTACTCTTCGACACCTTTAACGACGGAACTAATGCGTTCTTTTTTGGCGTGACTCCCTACGGGGTTCAACGCGAGGGACTTGTTTCGGAAGGTGGGAGTAGTTTCAACAACACATGGGATATTAAGTGGAAAGCAGAAGCACAACGCTTTGAAGATCATTATACCGTAGAGATTGCTATTCCTTTTAGTTCACTAAAATTTATTGAAGGGGCAAGCAGTTGGCGTTTTCGCCCTTACCGTTGGAATCTTCAAAACAATGAACAATCGACTTGGGTGCGCGTACCGCAGAACCAATTGCTCTCCAGTCTTGCCTTTATGGGAAGGTTAAATTTCGAGCAACCATTAGGTAAGTCGAGAACTCCTTTTGCCATTATCCCCTATACCAATACTGCTGTGGAGAAAAATTATTCCCCAGAAAATTCCCCTGCTTCCATCAAAGCAGGGGCCGACGCTAAAATTGCAGTTAGTGATGGACTAAACTTAGATATAACTTTAAATCCAGACTTCTCCAATGTAGAGGTTGATGATATCTTTACTAACCTTACTCGATTTGAACTTCGGCTTCCTGAAAAGCGACAATTTTTCATTGATAACAACGACCTCTTCGACAGCTTTGGGAATATTTTCAACGGGGCGCGTCCTTTTTTCTCAAGAAGAATTGGGCTTGCCCAAAATCAATCTGGGGCACTCATTCAAAACGACATCATTGCAGGGGCCCGTTTAAGCGGTAAAATAAATGAAAATTGGCGCTTAGGGATGTTCAATATTCAAACGGCAGAAGATCGAGAAAATGGAATTTCTGCCTACAACAACCTAATGACCTCGGTGCAGAAAAAAGTCGGGAAACGATCGAATATAAGTGTATTTCTGGTCAATAAACAGGCAACTGGTGAGGCAGATTATCGTACCGAAAACCAAACGTTTAATCGCGTAGTTGGGGCGGACTATAACCTGGCTTCAGCGGACAATGTTGTGCGAGGACGTTTTTATGTGCACAAATCATTTCAGCCGGGAGATAGCGAGGGAAATATCTCTAGTCAAGCTGTATTTTTCTATAATCCAAGAGAATGGTTTATCGTAACAGATATTGCCTATGTGGATAAAGACTTTCGAGCAGATTTGGGTTTTGTCCCCAGAAATGATGTCATTCGCCTAGGACAAGCAATACAACGTATAGTATATCCCAAAAAAACCATTTTTAACACCCATAGGCTTATGCTCCTTTTGCTGAACGATCATAAACCTTCGGAAAATTACAGAAAAACTGATCATTCCTACAGTATCCGATATGAAGCAGAATTGCGGAACCTAGCGCAAGGAAATATTTTTCTTTCCAAAAACTATATTTACCTCAACTTCCCATTTGATCCTTCACGTAAAGAAGGGGCCGTTCCTCTACCCGCTCAAACCGGCTACAACTACAATCAAATTCAACTGGGCTATCAATCTAACAATACCAAATTGTTTACGTATGGAACCAATATGACCCTTGGTCAATTTTTCAATGGACATATTTCTTCTCTAAGTGCCGATTTCAATTACCGACTACAGCCCAAAGCGAATATTGGCCTTAATATTCGCTATGATGGAATTCGATTACCCCAACCCTATAGCAGTGCCGACTTAATATTACTAAGCTCTCGGATTGAAGTTACATTTAGCAAAAAACTATTTTGGAATTCGCTAATTCAATACAGAAGTCAAAGCAATAATTTTGGAATCAATTCGCGCTTGCAATGGCGATTCGCCCCTTTATCTGATCTTTACTTAGTGTATAATGACAACTACATTACTGTAGATGAATTTCAACCCAATTTTCGTTCGCTGAATTTAAAACTAACGTACTGGTTGAACCTGTAGAAAACAAACATTAAGAATCAATGTGTTGCTTCCCCAGCTCCACTAGGAATACGAATATTCTCTACAATTTCTTGTACTTCTTCTGGCACTTCGCCGGTAAATCGATTAACAATTAACGAAACAGCAAAATTCACGAGCATGGCTATTGTACCAAAACCTTCCGGGGAAATACCAAACCACCAGTCTGACTTTAATCCTGCAACAGCTGCTTTTCCACCATCGAAAATTCCAAACTTAAATTTCAACATGTAAAAGAGCATTAGCGAAATCCCTACTACCATTCCAGCAATGGCACCTTCTTTGTTCATTTTCTTGTAGAAAATCCCCAAAATAATAGCTGGGAAGAAAGAAGCTGCTGCCAAACCAAAGGCAAGGGCAACTACTGCTGCAACGAATCCTGGAGGATTAATTCCAAAGTATCCTGCAACACAAACAGCACCAACTGCAGACAAACGCGCAGCTACTAACTCTTGTTTTTCAGTAATCTTAGGGTTGAATACATTCTTAATTAAATCGTGAGAAACAGAAGAAGAAATAACCAATAAAAGTCCTGCTGCTGTAGATAGTGCTGCTGCCAAACCTCCTGCCGCTACTAGCGCGATTACCCATGCGGGTAAATTTGCAATTTCAGGATTGGCCAATACCATGATATCACGATCAACAACCAATTCGTTTAATTGAGCATCAGCTACATATTGAATTAAACCGTCTTCATTTTTATCGTTAAACTTTAAAAGGCCTGTTTTTTCCCAGTTAGAAAACCATTGTGGCATACTACTGTAGGGTTGTCCGCTAACCGTATTGATTAGATTCGTTCGTGCAAAAACAGCTACAGCTGGTGCAGCGGTATATAAAATTGCGATAAACAATAAGGCCAAACCAGCCGATTTCCGTGCATCACGTACACGTTTTACTGTAAAGAAACGAACAATTACATGAGGTAATCCTGCCGTACCTACCATTAAAGCAAAGGTAATGGCAAAGACGTCTATCATCGACTTTGACCCTTTGGTGTATTCAGCGAAACCGAGTTCCGTAGAAAGCCCATTTAATTTCTCTAAAAGATAAACTCCGTCAGCTCCTTTTGCACCCATTCCCAATTGAGGAATTGGGTTCCCGGTCATTTGAATCGAAATAAAGATGGCGGGTACCATAAAGGCGAAAATGAGTACACAATATTGTGCAACCTGGGTGTAGGTAATTCCTTTCATTCCTCCTAAAACGGCATAGAACAACACGATAATCATGCCTATGATTACACCGGTATTGATATCTACTTCTAAAAAGCGAGAGAAAACAACACCCACGCCACGCATTTGACCTGCTACATAGGTAAAGGAGACCAAAAGAGCACACAACACAGCGACTATACGTGCGGTTTTAGAATAATAGCGTTCTCCAATAAAATCTGGAACGGTAAACTTCCCAAACTTCCTAAGATAGGGAGCAAGAAGTAGTGCTAAAAGCACATATCCACCTGTCCATCCCATCAAGTAAACGGCACCGTCATAGCCCATAAAGGAGATAAGACCAGCCATGGAGATGAATGAGGCCGCAGACATCCAGTCGGCAGCAGTGGCCATACCGTTAGCCAAAGGAGAAACTCCTCCCCCAGCCACATAAAACTCTTTGGTTGAACCGGCACGTGACCAAATGGCAATTCCAATATATAATGCAAACGTAATGCCTACTAAAATGTAGGTCCAGAGCTGTACTGTCATAATGTTTGAATTGGTTTAATTCTTAATCTTTATCAAATCCATACTTGCTATCTAACCTATTCATCAAACGCACATAGATGAAAATTAAAAGAACAAAAACATAGATAGCGCCTTGTTGTGCGAACCAAAACCCTAAGGGGAATCCGCCAATATAAAATTGATCAAGAGTGGACCGAAAAATAATTCCAGCCCCATAAGAAACCGAAAACCAAATGGTCAAAAGAATCAAGAGGTACTTCAAATTCTCTCTCCAATACTGTTTTGCTTTATCGTTTTTCATGCTATTAATATCCTTTAATGCGTTTATTGATAGCGTTCAAGTTAAGATTAAATTGATTAGCAAGCGAGAATTCTTACTTAGAACATAGCTGCTTTACTCAAAAACAAATTATTCATTTGAAAAACAGCTTAATTATTCTATTTTTGAATGCTATATTTTACAAATGAAGAAGGAAATATTAATCAATATTGTGTGTGCGCTGTTGCTTGTAGCCTCCCTGAATCAAATTGTACCCTATAGTTTCTTAGAATCAGAAAACGCAAAAGTTGTTTTTGTAGAGATTGACCTTGATCTTGAAACGGAAAAAGAAACGGAAAAAGAAACGGAAGACCAAAAAGAAAAAGAAGATCAGAAAGATAAAATTACGCCTACATTACTAGCTTACAAAATGAAGAGGAATGAGGTAAAAAGCAGCTTTCAATTTTCTGATACACCCTTGAGCAGCTCTCAACAATCTATTGTCCTCCCCCCTCCCGAAAGCCGCAGTTAAATTTCGGCCCAAACCCATTTATTTATTTTTTGAATCACGATGTAAATCACATCACAACACTATAATATTATGATTAATAACAACCCAATAGAAAATTTAAAATCAGACTTTCCAGCGAGTATAGTCGTCTTTTTTGTCGCCATTCCACTATGTCTTGGAATTGCTTTGGCCAGTGGCGCACCTTTGTTTTCTGGTCTTATTGCAGGAATCATTGGCGGTATCGTTGTTGGTGCCATTAGTGGCTCGCAAATTGGTGTGAG
>WTJP01000129.1 GCA_011526275.1 Candidatus Arcticimaribacter sp.
GGAAGCCTTTTTTCGTTTATATTTGCAGCAAACTATTTTGTTTATGAAAAAATTATTCCCCCTTATAGCTTTGCTTTTTAGCTTCGTTTTAACCGCGCAAGATTCCTATATAGGTGGCTTTAGCGAAGGCGCAGGCTTGTCGGACAGTCGTTTACTGGATGCTGTTGCAGACTTTACCAGCAAAATGCGCAATAAAATGGTACTCGCCTCAAACATAAAAGGCTCTCCCTACTTTGAAGAAGGTTTTCAAAAAGGACGTTTAGACTATTTTGGTCGTGATGTAAAAGGTGATGCTTTCTTTCGTTACAATGCCTACAACGACGAAATTGAATTAGGGGATTATGCTGAGCAAAAAGATGCAGAAGAGATCATTATCCAAAGTGCAAAAGTCGTTTGCTACATCAACGGTGAAAAGTTTGTATATCTCCCCTTTAAGAATAAAAACTTAAGCGGAAACATTTTAGGCTATCTCATTGAATTGCACAAAGGTGAGCACTATACCCTTTATTTAAGAAAAGTGAAAGAATTTAAAGAGGCTACGGTTGCCCGCACGTCTTACGAACGTTCCTTCCCTCCCCGCTTTGTTCCAAAAGAAACTTATTACCTAAGTGTAGACGGAGCTACAGCCGTACCCATCGAAACTAAAGTGAGTAAAATAGCAAAGTTCCTTCGTGAAGAAGACCGCAAAAAGGTAGGGGCACTTAAAAAAGATTTTAAAAAAATAAAATCTCAATTTGACTTGATCAACCTAGTGAAGTCGATTGAAAATCGTCCATGATTTTTTTTGAAAAAATAATTTAAAAAAGGGAAGGCCAAACGCTTTCCCTTTTTTTATGGAAAAGACTTATCCGGTTGGGATTTAGAAAGGAAATTGATAACTTTAACAGCTTATTAACTATATATAATAAAATGAAAAAAAATCTACTAGTATCATTTGCTTTAATGCTATTGGCATTTAGCGGATGGGCACAGCGCTCCATTAGTGGAACTGTGCTTGACGAAGGGGGGCTTCCGCTTCCTGGAGCCACCGTCATTGAAAAAGGAACAAGCAATGGTGTTTCGACCGATTTTGATGGGAATTTTACCATCGAAGTGGCCGAAGATGCAGTCCTTGAAGTTAGTTTTATTGGATATACTCCTGTAGAACTTAGCGCGAGCAGCGACGACTTCAATGTGACCCTCAGTCCAGGAAACGAACTGGAAGAGGTGATCGTAACGACTGGATATAGTACCATTCGAAGAAAATCGTTTACGGGAAGTGCGAAAATCGTTACTTCTGAAAACATCGCTACGAAAAACGTCACCAACATTACCCAAGCACTCGCTGGGGAGGTTGCTGGGGTGCAAGTAGTGAACACTTCTGGACAGCCGGGAACCAACTCTTCTATTCAAATTCGTGGAACAGGTTCGGTTAACGGAAACACCGCACCACTCATCATCTTAGACGGGGTTCCTTATGAAGGAAGCTTAAACGCGATTAACCCGCAAGACATTGAGTCGAGTACTGCCTTAAAAGACGCTTCTGCAACAGCCATCTATGGTGCCAGAGGAGCAAACGGGGTAATTGTAATCAACACCCGTAAAGGAAGTGCAAGCAAATCGAGAATTAGTGTTCAAATGCGCACAGGACGTAACATGGATCTTTTACCACGTTACGACTACATCCAGTCTCCTGAGGAGTACATTGGATACCTTTGGGAAGGACAATACAACAAAGCTGCATTGAACGGTTCTGCAACACCTGCAGCCGATGCAAATGCTAACCTCTTTGGAAACCAAGGAATTAGTGCAGCTTACAACTTGTGGAACACAACAGATATTTCACAATTGATCGATCCACAAACACGTACTGTACGTGCTGGAGCTGAGCGTCGTTACGACCCAGAAAACTGGGCCAACTACGCTTTCCAAGATGCTTCACGTCAAGAAGTAAACCTCAACATGTCGGGTGGATCTGATACTACAACCTACTATACCTCTATTGGGTATATCGAAGATGTAGGATACTCGATCAACTCTGACTTTAAACGTTACTCTGCTCGTTTAAACGTGAGCAGTCGTCCAAAAGAGTGGTTACAAACCAATGCGCGTTTAGGCTACTCCTACCAAGTGACCAACAACGGAGGTCAGTCAAGTGACTCAGGAAGTGTTTTCTGGGTAACGACCAACGTACCTTCTATTTATCCTTTATTCATGCGTGATGCTGAAGGGAACTTAGTTGAAGATCCATACTACGGTGGTAGCCGTTACGATTATTCAGACGAAGCAGGTTATGCCCGTGGTTTTGCTCCACTTACCAACGCTATTGCCGATGCGCAGCTAGGTGTTCGCGAGACCATTGGCCACAACTTTAACGCCAACATTGAATTGAATGTCGATTTGATGGAAGGTCTTAAGTTGGAAAACCGTTTCGGGATGCAGTACACCATGAACAACCGTGACTACATCAACGAACCTTTCTACTCTAGTTCTAAAGGACAAGGTGGATTGGTGTCTAAAACGAAAAACCAATACTTGAACTACACTGTGTTCAACGGTTTGCGTTACAATACTGCTTTTGGTGATTCTAACCTAGAAGTTTTAGTAGCACACGAAGCTACTGCATGGGAGCGCAACTACATGAATGCCTCTATGTATAAATTGGTTGAGCCATTTGGACGTGAATTTAGAAATGCAGTAATTTCTAACCCTCCAGATTCTTATACCCAAGATTACACCCTAGAAAGTTACTTTGGTAGAGCACAGTATTCCATCCAAGACAAATACTTTATCGATGTTACTGCCCGTAGAGATGGTTCTTCACGTTTCATCAACGAGAAGTGGGGAGACTTTGGATCGGTTGGATTTAGCTGGAGCTTAAGCGACGAAGCTTTCTTCCAAAACCAAAGCATCTTCAGCAGTTTGAAATTGAGAACCAGCTATGGTTTATTAGGGGAGCAACGTGTTGGGTACTACCCAGGATATGACTTGTTCAATGTAACCAACCTAAACGACAACATCTCGTTGAGCTTTGCTAGCAAAGGAAACCCCGACTTAACTTGGGAATCTTCTAAGCAATTTGGTTTAGGACTTGATTTCTCAGTAGGAACGTTCTTGAGCGCGAGTATTGACTACTTCAACAAATCAACCGATGATTTGATCTTTGATCGCCGCGTTGGACCTTCAGTAGGATATGCTTCTATTCAAGTGAACGACGGTGCACTAGAGAACAACGGTCTTGAATTTGACTTAAACTTCCACCTTTTAGACAAAGAAGATTTCAAATTGGATCTACGCATCATTGGAGCATCAATTGCTAACGAATTAACCCGTATGCCAATTGATCCTGCAACTGGAGAAGAAAAGCTTATCAATGATACAGGCTACTTTGCACAGGCAAAAGGACGTTCACTACGTGATTTCTACCTGCGCGAATGGGCAGGGGTTAATCCTGACAACGGTGCAGCGCAATGGGTAGTAAACTATGTCGATGACAACTCCAACGGAGAATTTGACAGTGGTGAGGAAATTCAGTCCCTCTATGACTATAAAATCAATAACCCTGATGCAGTAATTGCAGAAGGCATAACCGAAGTATATACTGAATCGACGAAGAAATTCGTTGACAAGTCGTCTTATCCTGCTATAAGTGGATCTTTCAGCTTAAATGCCGAATACAAAGACTTCGATTTAACTGCCTTGTTCTTGTATAGCCTTGGGGGTTACGGTTATGACTTCGCTTATAGCCGTTTGATGAACAACGTACGTCAAAATGCAGACTCTAACCTGCACAAAGACATTGCCGATCGTTGGCAAAATCCTGGAGACCAAACGGATGTTCCACGTCTTGACTTGAATACGCAAATTAATCAAGCAGAAAGATCAACACGTTTCTTAACGTCAACTGATTACTTGAGCTTAAGCAGCTTGCGTTTGGGGTATAACATCCCAGCAGAGGAGTTTGGCGATAGCGGAATCTCTTCTGTACGTTTATTCTTAACAGGAGACAACTTATTGATGTTCTCTAAGCGTAAAGGATATAACCCAACCACTGCATTGACAGGTAACACAGATTGGTACACATACAATCCTTTGTCTACCATCACTTTGGGTGCAAACATTAACTTCTAATTTGTTAGAAAATGAAAAATATATTTAAACTTACCGCTCTCTTAACTGCAACTCTCTTGGTGAGTTGTCAAGAAGACTTTTTGGAAACTTTCCCGACCGAGCAGATCTCTTCTGAGCAAATTTCAGAAGCATCGCAATTGAACCCGGGATTACAGTCGGCTTCTGTTGCTGGTATCTATGCGACCATGTACACGGCCTATGCTGGAGGAACTGGAAACCACGAGGACTTTGGTCAAAAAAGTACCGATATTAAAATGGATTTATTATCGGGTGACATGGCTTTAGCGCGCAAAGGTTTCAACCGTTGGGCTTCTATCTCAGAATTAACTGCTCCTGTTGACTTTACGCAGCGACACAATTACCAAGAATGGAGATATTTCTATAAGATTATCTTCTTCGCCAATACCGTAATTGACGCACTTGCTCCTAATGGAGAAGAACCACAAGGTGCTGAAGCAAGAGCATTTTTAGGTCAAGCTTTAGCTGCACGTGGTTATGGTTACCTTTACTTAAGCCAACTTTTTGTGAATGATCCTAGTAATGTAAACCAAGAAGTTTTACCGATGTATGTGAATACAACCACACCCAATATTGGTAAATCTTCTTTAAGTGATATCTATGACTTAATGATTAGCGATTTAACCCGCGCCGTGGGTTA
>WTJP01000128.1:0-2573 GCA_011526275.1 Candidatus Arcticimaribacter sp.
CCTTCTTGGTGCAATTTGCGAAAGACCTCCATAATCTCGAGGCTGGTTTGCGGGTCGAGGTTTCCGGTGGGCTCATCGGCAATAATGATGCTGGGGGTATTGAGTAAGGCCCGCGCAATGGCCACGCGTTGCTGTTCCCCGCCCGAGAGTTCAAAGGGGTATTTGGGCGCCACAGCGGCCATACCTACTTCGGTCAATACTTCTTCAATACGACTGTTGATTTTGCTCTTGTCTTTCCAACCGGTGGCTTTCAACACAAAGCGTAGATTCTCGGCCACCGAGCGGTCGGGGAGGAGCTTAAAGTCCTGAAAAACCACGCCCAATTTCCGACGTAAAAAAGGAATCTCTTTTTGTTTGATTTTGGCGAGATCATAGCCCACTATCGACCCCATACCTTCTTGCAGCGGCAAGTCGGCATACAGCGTTTTGATAAGGCTACTTTTCCCGGTCCCCGTTTTCCCAATCAAAAAAACAAACTCCCCAGCCGAAACGTCGATGGAGACCTCTTTTAAAATGAGTTGCTTGTTTTGAAAAATGGTTGCGGCTTGTAATTGTACAATGGAATTCCCCATGGGACGTCAAACTTTTGTTGGCTTAAAGGTAGGAAGACTTCCTCACTTTTGTTGATAATTTTTATACGTAATCCCAAAAAGCTGCGTTCTTACTAATAGGAGAAGTCTTAAATTTAAACCGATGAAATTTCCAGCTCCCTTCAAGGCCATCAGCAGCGCAATGCTCTTGCTCTCTTGTGTTTCCCTGCATGCCCAGCAAGGTTGGGAAACCAACGCCTTGACTTCGGCTGAATATTATTTCGCGTCCAACGCCTTTGGTCCGGCTGCCCAGTACTATCAAATGCAGCCCTATTACCCCAATTTAGCCGACCAACACAAGGCAGCGAATTTCTATACTCTCGCATCGGCTTTACGCCTCAACACCGCCGGAGCCGAGAAAATGCTCACTGCCTACATGGTCGATGAACCCACCAGCTATTTGACAGAAACCGCCTTTTTCGATGCCGCTAATTTTTATTTCAACAAAGGCCGCTATGCTTATGCCCTAAAATGGTACAACAAAATCAGCGAAAAAGAAGTGGCCAAAGTGCTACGCCCCACCTACAACTTTAACAAGGGCTACACTTACTTCGCTTCCAAGCGCTACAAAAACGCCAAGCCGCTGTTCGAGAAAGTAAAGGAACTACCCGAGTTCCAGTCGGATGCCAACTACTACCTCGGTTATATTGCCTATCAGCTAGAAGACTTCGACGAGGCCAACAAAAACTTCAACAAACTCAACCAGCGCAGCGACGACAATACCATTGGCTACTTTCAAGCCGACATGAACTTTAAACTCGGCCGTTTTGAGGAAGCCATCGCCCTGGCACGTAAAAGCCTTAAAGGCGCCGACGATAAAGAAACCTCCGAATTGTCTAAGATCATCGGGGAGAGTTATTTTAACTTAAAGGACTACCGTTCGGCTTTGCCCTACCTATTGGAGTACGACGGCAAACGCGGGAAATGGTCCAATACCGACTATTATCAGCTGGGCTACACCCACTATCGGGTGCACGAATATGACCGTGCCATAGACCAGTTCAATAAAATCATCAACGGGAAAAATGCCGTGGCGCAAAACGCCTACTATCATTTGGCGGATAGTTATTTAAAAACCGAGCAAAAAACAGCCGCCCTCAACGCCTTTAAACGCGCGGCCGAGATGCAGTTCAACGCCGTCATCACCGAAGACGCTTTGCTCAACTATGCCCGCTTGAGTTATGATATCGGGAATTCCTATGAGAGTCCGTCTTTGGTGCTTCAACGCTTTGTGGAGACTTATCCCAAAAACGAAGCCGTCAAAGAAATCGAAGGCCTGTTGTTGGATTCCTATGTCAATTCGCAAAACTTTGATGCCGCCTTGGTCTTGTTGGATAAATTTTCTTCCAGCGAATACGACGAGGCACGACAAAAAGTGGCCTACATGAAGGCGACTTCTCTCTTTAAGAGCGGACAGTTTGCCGAAGCCATCAAGTTCTACACCCAAGCGATTAAAACCCACAACAACGCCTTTATCATTGCTGCTTCAATCTATTGGAAAGCCCAAGCCTATTTTGAGTTAAAGGAATATGCTCTGGCGATAGAAACCTTTTTTGAAGCCAAAAACAAATCCAAGTTCTCCCAACTACCCACAGCCGATCTTTTCCATTATCATGTGGGCTACACTTATTTTCAGCAGAAAAATTACCCCATGGCGATTACAGCTTTTGAGGAGTTTCTAAAAAATGCGAAATCGGTTAGTTATGAGCGCGATGCACGCCTGCGTTTGGGCGACAGTCATTTTGTGTTAAAGGCCTATTGGCCCGCTATGGACCAATATGAGAAAGTACGTAAACTGCTACCTTCCAAAGCGGCCTATGCCATGTATCAACAGGCCATCAGCTACGGCTTTGTCAACCGCCTTGCGCAGAAGATTACTTTGCTCAAAGAACTCATCGCTCAATTCCCCAATTCAGCATTGGTGGACGATTGCCAGTTCGAGCTAGCGCTTTCCTATACCAAAGACAACGACACCAACGCTGC
>WTJP01000128.1:2673-4767 GCA_011526275.1 Candidatus Arcticimaribacter sp.
AAAGCCGCCTTTGACGCCATTGAACGTTTGCTCAACGACGGAAAAAAGAAAGCCTTAAAAAAGGCCTTAAAGAATTATATCGAAACCTATCCACAAGGCGGGAATTTACTCCGCGCTCAATTTCTTTTGGCTGAAATGGCCTTTGAGGAAGAAGAGTGGGGGGAAGCCAGTCTGCACTATGAAGCAGTGGTGGCCGCCTCTTCCAATGAATATACCGAGCAAGCCCTGGTGCGCATGACCCAAGCCTTGGTGCAACTCGAAGAAAAAGAAAAAGCCGTTGCCTACTGGAAGCAATTGGAAACAGTTGCGCAGTTCGACGAAAACAAACGCTACGCTCAGTTCAACCTAATGCAACATGCCTTTGCGACTGAAAATAGGGAAGAAGCGCAAGCCTATGCCGAAAGAATCCTCCAGCTCAATGCCCTCGAGGAACGCATCAAATGGGATGCCTATTACATTTTAGCCAAAACAGCCGAACAACAAAAAGATATAAGCAAAGCGGCCCAAGCCTTTAAGGCCTTGGAAAAAGCTCCGCAAGGAGAACGCGCTGTCGAAGCCCTCTATTTCGATGCCCAGCAAAAACACAACAACAAGGCCTTTGCCGACTCCAACAAGGTCATTGAAAATATCGCACAAAACTATGGGGGGTATCCCGAGTGGAACGCCAAAAGTTTGCTGTTGATGTCCAAAAACTTCTATCAGCTCGACGATGCTTTCCAGTCCAGTTTTATTTTAAAATCGCTCTTGGAAAACTTTACGCAGTTCCCCGCGGTCATCGAAGAAGCAAAAGCTGATTTGGAGAACCTACGTCGGGTAGAAGCCGAAAACAATTCCTCCATTAACCTTGAAACCGAAAACAATGAGCAAGACTAAATTTTTTCTTTTCGCCCTGTTCTTGACTTCGTTTGTTTTTGCGCAAGAGGAAGAAGAAGATCTCGGTACCCAAGAAGTAACGGTAATTAAATCGTACACCCCCAGTCTTCAAGATGTGTTTAAGCTGCGCGAGAGTCCCAAGGTAATCGACTCGATTGTCGCGCCGAAGAAAAGTGTGGACTACGAGATTTTCTCGGTCCCCGTGGCGTCAACTTTCGTCCCCTCCAAAGGAACGGCACGCAAACTTCAACCCAAGAAAAGCAAACCCCAGTTTAACTCTAAAGCGAGTTTAGGTTTTGGAAACTTCAACCAGCTACGCTTGGAATACACTACCAATTACGCCATCGATCGCCGACAAAAAATCGATTGGATGCTTTATTACAACGGTTTGTTAAAACCCTTGGAAGAGCTGCAGTTAGACACACAACAGGCCAATGCCTTGTTCAATGTGTCGCATCAATACGCCACCAACAAGCGCAATGCCTTCTCGCAAATCAATTTTAGACAACACCAACAGGCGTTCTACGGTTTACGCAACCCCTTGGAAGACGATTTTATCGTTCAACAAATACAGCCCAAGCAGCAGTTGAACTATTTCAGCCTTACATCGGCCTGGCAATGGTATGAGCCTTTGATTAAGGAAGTGGCACTCAACACCTACCTCACCACCGATGCCTTCAATTCCAGCGAAGTAGAAGTCGATTTTTCCACCAAGTTTCAGTTGGTTTTGGGTGGGGTGTCTTTGACCATGCTGCCTGAGGTGACCTATTTGACCACTTCTTTTGAAGAAGATTTCTACACCCGTGCACCCGTTGAATACAGTGCTGGGAACGCGCGTATCTCCTTCTTTGCCAGTAAAATTAGAGGGAAGTTTAAATTTAAAGCAGGGGCAAAAGGGGTCTATGGTATAGGCGATGAATTTGCAGAAAACGCCTTGTTTGTTTACCCGGAACTCGCCCTTTCCTACCGTCCACAAAAGGGAAACTTTGCGCCCTTCCTCCACCTTACAGGAACACTTCAACAAAACAGTTTTCGTGCCTTTTCACACGAAAATCCATATGTTGCTCCCGTCTTGGAATTACGTGCGGCTGATATTCCCTATGAAGCTCAATTGGGAACCCGTTCAAAATTCTCCACCGGTTGGGAATTTCAATGGAACCTATTTTATCAACAAAACAAGAATCACCCCTTCTACCGCAGTTTGGGTATCGAAATTGAACG
>WTJP01000001.1 GCA_011526275.1 Candidatus Arcticimaribacter sp.
AATTCAATGCAGACCGCAGCCAGTATAAATACAATGGCAACTGGAAAGATGTACAGCAACGTATTGAGGAAATCCACATCAAAGGAAAAGCAGCCTACAAAGACACCGTGCTTTACACCCATCACGGGCCGGTGGTGTACGATAAAAATTTTAAGACCGAAAATGAACATGCCGGTTATGCCATGCGCTGGATTGGACATGAAGGAGGCAGTCACCAAAAAACCTTCCTCCAACTCAACAAGGCCAAAAACTACGACGATTATGTGGACGCCCTACAACATTGGGTAACCCCCTCGCAGAATTTTGTCTTTGCTTCTACCGAAGGAGATATCGCCCTGTGGATTCAAGGGAAGTTTCCCAACAAATGGGAAGGACAAGGGAAGTTTTTAATGGACGGGAGTTTGCCTGAAAACGATTGGCAGTCCTACATTCCCCAAGCGTTCAATGCCCACACCAAGAACCCAGCACGAGGGTTCGTAAGTTCGGCCAACCAACATCCGGTTGATGAAAATTACCCCTACTATGTGTTTAACGACGGCTATGAAACCTACCGCAATCGAGTGATTAACACCTATTTTAACAGCAAGGAAAAGTTCAGTGTTGCCGATTTCAAAGCGCTACAGAACAACAACTTCAATTTAAAAGCGTCGGAATTACTTCCCCATATGTTGGAACAAATGGACGCTACCCAATTGACCGAAGAAGAACGCGCCGTTTACCGAGAAATTGAAGCTTGGAAATTCAATAACGATATCGATGAAGTAGGCCCAAGCATTTGGGCGCTTTGGTATGAGCATTTGCACGAATTGCTCTGGGATGAGTTGCAGGACGACAAAATCGCTTTAACCACTCCTTATGCCTACCAAACAATTCATTTGGTAAAAACCCAACCCGATCATGCCTTTATGGATATAGTCGCAACGGAAGACAAGACAGAAAACGCCAGCGATTTATTCTTGCTCGCTTTCCAAAAAACAGTCAAAGCTATAGCAGAATACAAAGGCGATTACCACTGGGGGGACTACAAAGGCACCTATGCGGGACATTTGCTGCAAGGACTGCCTGCTTTTTCGCGCTTTGACATTCCCATTGGCGGAGGACGTAGCATTGTCAATGCTGCTTCCAAAAACCACGGACCCTCTTGGCGTATGATCGTGGAGATGAGCTCTCCCCCATCGGCCTTGGGGATTTATCCCGGGGGACAATCGGGGAATCCCGGTAGTCGCTACTACGACAATTTTATAGACGATTGGGCCAAGGGTGAGTACCACAACTTACACTTTTTACCCGACGAACAGGCCACTGAAGCCGTGATCGGAACACAAACATTAATCCCAGCCAGCCATGAATAATAACCGTAAAAACTTTATCGCTACCCTGCTATTCGCCGCCTTGTTTTCAATGGCTTTACCTTGGTGGGGCGTTATGCTAGCCGCCTTGTTGAGCGCTTTCTTTTTTCCTTTAAAAAAAGCCGCTGTTTTCTTTGTTCCCTTCCTCGCTGTTTTCCTTTTTTGGGGAGTCTATTGTTTTGTATTGGGAAGCAGCAATGATTTTATTTTAGCCAAGAAAATTGCCTTGCTTTTCCAACTGAATGGCAACCCTTATCTCCTTATTGTCTTAGCGGGAGTTGTAGGGGGAATAGCCGCTGGAGTGAGCGCTTGGCTTGGGAAAGAACTCCACGCTTTACGCAAATAGAACAACCACAAGTAAAAAAACGAAGGATGAATTCACACGAAATTGACTACAAAATTTACGGAGACGATATGCAAATAGTCTCCATTGAGCTGGATCCCCAAGAAACGGTGATCGCCGAGGCAGGCTCGATGAATTGGATGGATACTGAGATTAGATTTGAAGCCAAAATGGGCGACGGTTCGCAACCCGAGAAAGGCATTTTTGGAAAACTGCTCGATGTGGGAAAAAGGGTATTGACGGGGGAATCGATTTTCTTGACCCACTTCACCAATGAAGGGCAAGGAAAAAAGGAAGTTAGTTTTGCTGCTCCCTACCCCGGGTCGATTATCCCACTTGATTTAACCAGCGTGAACGGGGAAATTTTATGCCAAAAAGATGCGTTTCTCTGTGCCGCAAAAGGAACGGAAGTTAGTATTGCCTTTAACAAACGCCTAGGGGCAGGTTTCTTTGGTGGAGAAGGGTTTATTCTGCAAAAACTCAAAGGAGACGGTATGGCCTTTTTACATGCTGGGGGGACCATTGTGGAAAAGGAATTGAACAATGCATCCTTATTGATCGACACCGGCTGCATCGTGGCCTTTACGCAAGGCTTGGAATACGATATTCAACGGGCGGGGAACTTGAAATCCATGTTTTTTGGAGGGGAAGGCCTGTTCTTGGCTAAAATTCAAGGAACCGGGAAAGTGTACTTACAAAGTTTACCCTTTTCGCGCTTGGCCGACCGTATCATTCAACACGCACCAAAAATGGGAGGAACTTCCAAAGGGGAAGGCTCCATTCTAGGGGAATTGGGTCGCTTTATCGACGGAGATAACTGATGCCTTTCATTAAAGCAGGAAGGGTGCTCGGTAGTTATTTCTAGGCTTATCCTACCTTAGACGCTTGGCGTTTTCGCTCGTTTTCGTCTAAGTACACCTTGCGCAAGCGCAGGTGGTTGGGGGTTACCTCAACATATTCATCACCTTGAATGTATTCTAGGGCTTCTTCCAAAGAGAATTTAATGGGCGGTGCCAGCTTTACTTTATCATCTGCACCCGAAGAACGAACGTTAGACAATTTCTTGGTTTTGGTCACATTCACGACCATATCATCACCACGCGAGTTTTCACCAATTACTTGACCCGTATAGACTTCCTCATTAGGAGCGACGAAGAATTTTCCGCGCTCTTGAAGTTTATCGAGGGAATAAGGAATGGCATTCCCTTTTTCCATGGAGATGAGGGAACCGTTGATTCTTCCTGGAATCTCGCCTTTGAACGGTTGGAATTCTTTGAAGCGGTGGTTCATGATGGCCTCTCCAGCAGTGGCGGTCAACAATTGATTACGCAATCCGATGATTCCGCGCGAGGGAACGATGAACTCACACACCATACGCTCTCCTTTTGGCGTCATACTCAGCATTTCGCCTTTGCGCAAGGTGACCATTTCAATGGCTTTACCCGAAACATTCTCGGGCAAATCAATCGTTAATTCTTCAACAGGTTCATGCTTGACTCCGTCGATTTCTTTGATGATTACCTGGGGTTGTCCAATCTGTAATTCATAGCCTTCTCTTCGCATGGTTTCAATCAAAACAGAAAGGTGTAATACCCCGCGACCAAACACAATGAACTTGTCGGCCGATCCTGTTTCCTGTAAACGCATGGCCAAGTTGCGTTCTAACTCTTTTTCCAAACGATCTTTGATGTGACGCGAGGTCACAAACTTTCCATCTTTTCCAAAGAAGGGAGAATCGTTGATGGTAAAGAGCATGCTCATGGTGGGCTCGTCGATGGCGATGGTGGGCAATGCCTCAGGGTTTTCAGCATCGGCAATGGTATCGCCAATCTCGAATTCCTCTAAACCAATTACCGCACAAATATCTCCTGCATTGACTTCGTTGACTTTTACACGGCCAAGTCCGTCGAATAAATTGAGTTCTTTAATGCGTTGTTTGCTCACTTCCCCTTTGCGGTTGACCAAAGCAACATTCATTCCTGCGGTTAACTTTCCACGTTGTAAACGACCAATGGCGATACGACCGGTATAGGAAGAAAAATCGAGGGAGGTGATGAGCATTTGCGGTGTCCCCTCCTCTACTTTGGGGGAAGGAACGTGTTCCAGAACCATGTCGAGTAAGGGCTCCACATTTTCGGTTTGCACTTTCCAGTCTTCGCTCATCCAATTGTTTTTGGCAGAACCGTAAACGGTTGGGAAATCGAGCTGCCACTCTTCTGCTCCCAATTCGAACATCAAGTCAAAAACCGACTCGTGTACTTCTTCTGGAGTACAGTTTTCTTTGTCTACCTTATTGACCACCACGATGGGTTTTAACTTTAAGTCGATGGCTTTTTGTAAAACAAAACGGGTTTGCGGCATAGGCCCTTCGAAGGCATCCACAAGGAGTAAAACCCCGTCGGCCATGTTGAGGACACGCTCTACCTCTCCACCAAAATCGGCGTGACCAGGAGTATCAATAATGTTGATCTTAGTGTCTTTGTAGGTCACCGAGATGTTTTTCGACAAAATGGTGATCCCGCGTTCACGCTCTAAATCATTGTTGTCTAGTATTAATTCTCCCTTGTTTTCGTTGCTGCGGAAAAGCTCACAGTGGTGCATGATTTTATCCACCAAGGTGGTTTTACCGTGGTCAACGTGGGCAATAATGGCAATGTTTTTAATGGCGTGCATCTGGTCAAAATTTCAGCCGCAAAGATAGTTGGTTCTCCGCGACTTTATTGAAAAGTCCCGCTTTTTCTTTTGTGACGCAATCGAGGTGCATAAAATGGAATAGCTAAGCTGTTAAAGATGGAGATAAAGGTTTATTTTAAGGTAAGGGAGTAGATAACGTTTATTGGCATAAACTTTGTAGCTTTGTGCTCTGCTTGGGAACAAGCTTTTCTTTGACATATTGGGGTCGACTGGTTTTGACAGCGAGATCAATCGAACAGTAAGCACGTCGAGCAT
>WTJP01000099.1 GCA_011526275.1 Candidatus Arcticimaribacter sp.
GGGGTGTTTGTTTTCGCACTCCCCAATTTCAAATCCTTCGACGCAAAACACTATCACAACCATTGGGCGGCCTATGATGTCCCTCGACATCTCTGGCATTTTTCAGCTACGGGAATTAATACGCTAATGCAGGAAATGAATTATACCCTTATCGAAAAAAGAGGATTGTTTTTCGATGCGCTATATGTCAGTTATCTTTCCGAGAAACAACAGAAGCACCGCTTCCCTTTGATTAGAGGAGTTTTCTGGGGACTTATATCCAACCTCTCCGCCTTATTTACGGGAGAGTATTCTTCCATGGTTTATATCTTCCAACGGAAGTCCTAAGCTTCTTTGGTGTTGAGCAGTCGTGTAAGACTTAAGCAAAAATCCGTAAAAATAATTTTCCCATTTCCGTTTCTTTCCACGGCATATAAAGCGCTTTCAAATAAGGAAACGATCTCTTTTGCATTTCCACTGTGTACAAAAGGAGCAAACTTCTCTAAAGAAAAATTATTCATCGATTGAAAGTGAACCAATTCGTTTGCACGGTAGGAGCGGAGTAGGGCTTGACGGATAAATTGTAAACCAAAACGCAGAAACTCCTTTTGCCTTGGACGCCCCATTTGCCCCAAAGCATTTGCCCACTGCATCAGCTCAATGCTGATGGAAGGATTTCCGCCTGCACGAAAACTCATACGTAAACATTCAATTAGCAGGGCTTCTGTTGCTTGAACTTCCTCTTTTTGCAAAAGCAAATTCAAAGCACGATCAAGACTTCCTTCTGCTGAAGCAGCCATGGCCGAAGCAGTGTCCTCTGCGACACCTTTCTGCAATAATTCATTTTTGATTACGCTTTCACTAAGAGGAGGTAGTTGAATAAATTGACATCTTGAACGAATCGTCGTCAACAAGTTTTCGGCATGTTCAACCACAAAAATAAAGTAGGTGTTTGCTGGCGGTTCCTCGATTAGTTTTAGCAGCTTATTTGCCGCCCCTATATTTAACTGCTCTACCCCCCAAAGAATACACACCTTGTTTTTGCCACCAAAAGCTTTTAGTGATAATCGCTTAAATAAATCTTCCGCTTCATCGACACCGATATTTCCTTGTTTATTTTCTGATCCAATGAGCGATAACCAATCGGACAATCTGCCGTATAAATGCTCTTTTAAAAAAAGACGCCATTCGGGTAAATAATCCCCACATTTTGGCTTCGTTTTTACATTTGCCGAGGTTGTGACGGGGTAAACATATTGTAAATCAGGATGTTGCAGTGCTTTTTCACGAGAATCGGGTATTTCGTCCCAGAGTAGGTGAAGAGCGCAATCAAGCGCAAGAGCGAGACCGCCACGGCCTCCTTGATCAACAATACACTGAGAATGAGGAACTTGTTTCTTTTCAAACCCTTTTTGAATCAGTGATTTTACGTGATTTTGATCAATCGTATGTAAAAATTCCATGCTCAAAGATAGCCCTTTTGCTGCCTTCTTGATGAAAATTTAAAATAGCCCCCAAGGGAATAATGGTTAACTTTGCCAAAATTTTTATTTCAATGAAAACCCTGGACCAATTAGAATTAAACGGAAAAAAAGTAATCATCCGCGTAGATTTCAACGTTCCCCTAAATGAGGATCAACACGTGACCGATAGTACGCGCATCATTGCAGCAAAACCCACCATCGACGCAGTGCTTGAAGCAGGAGGGAGCTGTATTTTAATGTCACACCTTGGTCGCCCAAAAGGAATTACTCCAGAACTTTCTTTAAAGCACATTGTTCCAACGGTTGCTGAGATCTTAGGGAGAGAGGTAAAATTTGCAGCTGATGTTATAGGAGAAGATGCTCAAGCGAAAGCTGCTTCTTTGCAAGCGGGTGAAATATTGTTGTTAGAAAACCTGCGTTTTCACGCAGAAGAAACGGCAGGCGACACCGACTTTGCAGCAGCACTGGCCGCTTTAGCAGACGTCTATATTAACGATGCCTTTGGAACGGCCCACCGTGCCCACGCATCAACGACCATTATTGCACAGAACTTTCCAGCCAATAAAGCCGTAGGGAAATTGCTTCAACAAGAAATCGAAGCTATTGATAAGGTCCTAAAAACAGGGGAGAAGCCTGTTTTGGCCATTTTAGGAGGTTCAAAAGTCTCTTCTAAAATCACCATCATAGAGAATATTTTAGACAAAGTTGATCACCTCATCATTGGAGGAGGAATGGCTTATACTTTTGTCAAAGCCCAAGGAGGTCAAGTGGGGAATTCCATTTGTGAAGACGATTATTTGGATTACACCCTCGAACTCTTGGAAAAAGCCAAAGCTAAAAACGTGCAAATTCACCTACCCGTAGATGTACTTGCCACCACAGACTTTTCGAATGATACGGAACGTAAGGTTATCAATATCAATGAAATACCTTCTGGTTGGGAAGGCTTAGACGCTGGACCAAAATCCCTAGAAAACTTTAAAAAAGTAGTGCTAGAAGCCAAGACGATTCTATGGAACGGTCCGTTAGGGGTGTTTGAATTTTCTAATTTCGCCAAAGGAACAATTGATTTAGGTACATTTATTGATGAGAGTACAGCAAACGGCGCATTCTCGCTTGTGGGCGGAGGTGACTCGGTCGCTGCGGTAAAGCAATTCGGTTTTGCCGATAAAGTGAGCTATGTTTCAACCGGTGGAGGTGCTATGTTAGAAAGCCTCGAAGGGAAAACCCTACCCGGAATTGCCGCGTTAAACGAATAAATAAAATGAAAAAAATCTTCTTGCTCATCACCGCAGTGGTCTTGTTTTCCTGTGAAGACAAACCTCAAAAAGCATTTGTCCCCGACTCAAGCGGGAACATAAATCACTTGACTGTGGTGATGAAAAAGAAGGCATGGCAAGGCGCCTTAGGCGAAACCGTTCGTATAGAAATCGCTACTATCTATGAAGGCCTGCCGCTAGATGAACCGCGATTCACGCTGCGCTATTTAGAACCCGAAGCATTTACTGGCTTTGGTCGGCACGGGCGAAACATTATGTGGTTTAGAAAGGCTGAGCAAAACCAATTTCAGTTGGTGCAAAACCAATTTGCTCGTCCTCAAATCTTAGCCATAATTCAAGGGGAAGACGAAGAAATCATGGGCGAATACATCAAAGAAAATGCGTCCTTACTCATCCGTTCTTTCCAGGAAAACGAGCGCTTAGAAAAGATCAGAAGAATTAAAAAGTCGATAACCAAAGACGAAGATTTAACCGAGAAGTTCGGCATAAAGTTGAAGTATCCAACCGCCTATAAAACGGTTAAAGACACCTTTAATTTTATTTGGATTGAAAAGCCCATTCAAAAGGGGAGCATGAATTTAATCGCCTATCGTTTACCGCAAGCGGCTTTTGCTTCTCCCTCCTTGGAACGACTCATAGGCATTCGCGATTCTATTGGAAAAACCTACATTCCCGGTCGCCTTCCAAAAACCCATATGATCACGGAAAAAGCGTATCTCCCTTATTTTTATAAAACGACTTTGGCCGGTAGAAAAGCCTATTTAACCAAAGGGATGTGGGAGGTAAAACGCGATTTTATGGCGGGTCCTTTCGTCAACTATATCGTCGAAGACACCATCAACAAAGGCTGGGTGGTAGTAGAAGGTTTTGCCTTTGCACCATCAGTATCGAAAAGAGATTACATGTTTGAGCTCAACAGTATATTGAGCACCTTATCGTTGGAGGAAAAAGCAGAAAATTAGTCTTCCTTCTTCGCTTCCTCTTCTTCTTCTTTTGTGGCTTTTTTGAATTCTTTGATTCCACTTCCTAGGCCACGCATGAGTTCAGGGATTTTTCGTCCGCCAAAGAGCAACAACACAATTACAAGAATTAAAATGACTTGTTGTGGTCCAATGGCCCCGAAAAAGATCGTCGCTTGCATCATAATTTAGCTTTTGCAGCAAAGTTAAACATTATTTTAACGCTCAAACATGGATTTGTAGGTTGAAACGCAGAATTATTACCAAGAGGATTCTCTATCTTTGTGAGGCATGGAAAAACCAGAAAGTCGTAAAAAATGGCTGAAAAGGAAATTGCTCAGCCGCTATCGCTTGGTCATTCTTAACGAAGAATCCTTTGAGGAACAGCTCTATTTTCGTTTGACCCGCTTGAATGTAATCATCATTTCCACTTTTTTGTTTTCCCTACTTTTTAGCGGAACAATCGCCTTGGTGGCCTATACGCCCATCAAGGAATACATCCCCGGCTATGCGTCGACAAAAATGAGAAAACAGGCCATTGAAAACGCCTTGCGCTTGGACTCCCTTTTGATAGCCTACCAACAATCGAATCAGCAGTTGGGTGCAATCAGAAATGTTTTAACAGGGAAATTAGATCTTGACGAATTGGAAGAAAGTGCCATCAATCCCGATTCGCAAAGCAGCGCAGTCTTGACCGTTTCCAAACGCAGTAAACAAGATTCACTCTTGCGCTCTTTGGTAGAACAAGAAGATAAATATTCGGTCGTCGCCAACAGTGCAAGTAAGGTAGATTTTGTATTGTATCCTCCCGCTTTAGGAAGTATATCGCAGCCTTTTGACCCAGTAAATAAACACTTTGCAGTTGATGTTGTTTTAAATGAAAGCGCGCCCATCAAAGCGGTGGCAGAAGGA
>WTJP01000053.1 GCA_011526275.1 Candidatus Arcticimaribacter sp.
AGAAAGGACAAGTATTGGAAGGAACGGTCAAAAACATCACTTCTTACGGGGTATTCATCGACCTTGGTGGTGTAGACGGATTAATCCACATTACCGACCTTTCTTGGAGCCGTATCAACCACCCAAGCGAAATCCTCGAATTGGATCAGAAGTTGAATGTCGTTATCCTTGATTTTGATGACAACAAATCACGTATCCAACTTGGATTGAAGCAGTTGAGCGATCACCCATGGGAGAAACTCGGTGAAACCATCAAAGAAGGTGAGACCGTTAAAGGTAAAGTTGTAGTCATTGCTGACTATGGTGCCTTTGTAGAGATTGAAGACGGTGTGGAAGGATTGATCCACGTGTCTGAAATGTCTTGGTCAACTCACCTGCGTTCTGCTCAAGACTTCGTAAATGTTGGCGATGAGGTAGAAGCACAAATTTTGACCATCGACCGCGAAAGCCGTAAAATGTCTTTAGGAATCAAGCAATTGAGCCAAGATCCTTGGACCGATATTACCACCAAATACCCTGTTGGATCGAAACACCAAGGTATCGTGCGTAACTTCACCAACTTCGGTGTTTTCATCGAATTGGAAGAAGGAATCGACGGTTTAGTGTACATCTCTGATCTCTCTTGGACGAAGAAAGTGAAGCACCCATCGGAAGTATTGACCGTTGGAGAAACCATCGACGTGGTTGTCTTAGAATTGGATGTGGACGGACGTAAGTTAAGCTTAGGTCACAAGCAAACCCAAGACAACCCATGGGACAAGTATGCTGAAGACTTCGCAGAAGGAACAGTACACAATGCAGAATTGACTGAGATTGTGGACAAAGGAGCTACCATTGTCTTCAACGAGCACATTACTGCTTTCGTTCCATCACGTCACTTAGAGAAAGAAGACGGGTCTAAAATTGGCTTAAAAGAAGCTGCTGACTTCAAAATCATTGAATTCAACAAGGACTTTAAGCGTGTAGTGGCATCACACACGGCAATCTTCAGAGAAGAAGAGCGCAAGAACATTCGCAAAGCTGCGAAGAAATTGCAAGCCGACAATGCAGAGAAAACCACCCTTGGAGATCTCGACGCCTTGGCTAACTTAAAGCAACAAATGGAAAACAAATAATTCGTTTTTCTACAGAAGATAACCCGCTGCATGCAGCGGGTTTTTTTTGTGCCCTATTTAAGCTGCTAGGGAAAAAGTGTTACTTTTGTGTCAAAGTTCAACCATGCCGCCGAAGTTACTACTCAACGCACAGCAAATCGACATTCTTCTGCACCGTTTGGCATGTCAGTTGATCGAACACCACGGCGATTTTTCGAACTGTGTCCTCATTGGTCTTCAACCCCGCGGGGTGTATTTACTCGATCGTTTGGTCGCTTTACTCCAAGGTGAATACAACATCAACGCCCTGCGCCAAGGGAAACTAGACATCACCTTTTTTCGGGATGATTTTCGCCGAAGCGAGAAACCCCATGCGGCCAGCAGCAACGAAATGAATGTCCCCATTGAAGGGAAAGACATCGTTTTTATCGACGATGTGCTTTACACCGGAAGAAGCATCCGTGCTGCCCTCACCGCTATCGAATCATACGGGCGTCCCAAAAGCATAGAGTTGTTGAATCTCATCGACCGTCGCTTTAGCCGTGATTTACCCATACAACCCGACTATGTGGGCCGTCAAATCGACGCCCTCCAAAACGATAAAGTAACCGTAGAATGGACCGCGACCCACAAAGAAGACGCCGTTTACCTCTTGAAAGATAGTGTATGAAAACATTGAGTGTTGATCATTTATTGGGCATCAAATACCTGAAAGAGGACGACCTGCACCTTATTTTTGAAACCGCCGACCACTTCAAAGAAGTCATCAATCGCCCCATTAAAAAGGTGCCCAGTCTACGCGATGTTACCATTGCCAACCTCTTTTTTGAAAACTCTACCCGCACCAAGCTCTCTTTCGAATTAGCCGAAAAACGTTTGAGTGCCGATATCCTCAACTTTTCTGCGGCCCAATCTTCCGTCAAGAAAGGGGAGACCCTCATCGACACGGTGAATAACATCTTGGCCATGAAGGTCGATATGGTGGTTATGCGTCACCCCAATCCAGGAGCGGCAGAGTTCCTCTCAAAAAACGTAGATGCCTGTATTGTCAATGCCGGAGACGGAACCCACGAGCACCCCACCCAAGCTTTGTTAGACGCCTATTCTATCCGCGAAAAGTTTGGCGAAGTAGCAGGGAAACGCATCGTGATTGTAGGAGACATTCTCCACTCGCGTGTGGCCTTGTCCAACATCTTTGCCCTCAATATGCTGGGTGCCGAAGTAAAAATCTGTGGGCCTAAGAGTCTATTGCCCAAACACATCGAATCTTTAGGGGTAAAGGTAGAACCCGATTTAAAGAAAGCCTTGCGCTGGTGCGATGCCGCCAACATGCTGCGGGTACAAAATGAACGGATGGACAAGAGTTATTTTCCCTCCATACGCGAATATACACAGCTGTATGGCCTAACCCTACCCTTGTTGCAAAGCCTGCGCAAAGAAATCACCATCTTGCACCCCGGGCCTATGAACCGCGGAGTTGAAATCAGTTCTGAGGTTGCCGACTCTGACCAAGCCATTATCCTCGATCAAGTGGAAAATGGCGTCGCTATCCGCATGGCCGTGATTTACCTCTTGGCTTCCAAACTCATCAAACCCCAAGCTTAATGGATGCCTTTGCTCAGCCCATCGAAACCCTAGTGCTCACCGATGAAGTACTACAAGCTCCTGCACAGCTCAATTCCGCTACCGATTGGATTTTTGATGCCCGTGCTTGTGCGATCGATGCCGCTTTTGTATCGGCCTACCAAAACTTTTTAGCTGGGCTGACTTCCGACCAACACTCCAGGGTTTTGGTGGTAGTCGCAGCAGAACTCGGGCAGTTTCCAAAAGACTGTATCGCAGTACCCACAATGGGCGAAGCCGAAGACCTGATCGAAATGGAACGAATAGAACGCGATTTAGGCTTTTAGTATGCAGTTAACCATCTTGGGCTGCAATGCCGCCACACCGCGAAAAAATGCACAAACCACCGCTCAGTTGCTCGAAATCAACGGGCAAATGGTCTTGATCGACTGCGGCGAGGGAACACAAATCCAACTGCGAAAACTGGGGATTAAATTCGCCCGTATCCAGCATATTTTTATCTCCCACCTGCACGGGGATCACTTTTATGGCTTAATCGGCCTCATCAGCACCTTTCGTTTGCTGGGGCGAACTGCCGACTTGCACGTTTACGGTCCCAAGGGCATCAAAGAAGTCATTACGCTCCAATTGAAATTGGCCAAGTCTTGGACCGATTACAATTTGTTCTTCCACGAGTTGGAGGAAGAAGTTGCTACCCTCATCCTCGATCACGAAAAGTTTACGGTGGAAACCCTTCCGCTCGATCATCGGGTATATACCAACGGCTACCTTTTCCGGGAGAAAGTGGGGAAGCGAAAAATAAACTCGGCCGCTGTGGCCAACTATGGGGTAGATGTAGCCGATATGGAAAACCTCAAACAAGGGAAAGACATTCAGCTGCCCAATGGCGATTGGGTAGAAAACCAACTCCTAACTTTTGATCCTGCACCGCCCAAGTCTTATGCTTTTTGTAGCGATACGGCCTATAAACCCGACTTGGCCGAACTGGTCCAGGGGGTGAGCTGCCTCTACCACGAAGCTACCTTTTTGGATACCCATCAAGATTTGGCCGTAAAAACCAAACACAGTACGGCAGAAGAAGCCGCACAAATCGCTGCCAAGGCCGAAGTAGGCCAATTGATCCTCGGGCATTTTTCCTCCCGCTATCCCGATTTAAACGCTTTTATTGAACAAGCCCAACGCCATTTCCAAAACGTCCATTTAGCGGAAGATGGGAAGGGGTTTGTTATCCAATAATATTTTTTATTCTGATAAGTTCTTGGAGATTATACATCTTGAAGAACTCCATCATTTGAAATAAGCGAACTATTTAGCATTCTTAGAAAAGTTAGTTTATCTGGGATTATAATATCAATGGGATTAATCTAAGCCGTCATTTTTATCGCAAAACGCAGCAAACGACTTGGCGCATAGGCAGTAAAGGAGTGGAGTTGATGCAGCCGTTTAAAGCGGCGCAACAAAAATGGATTAAAGGGGTGAGCAAAACGCACTTCGGTCAGGTCCACCATATACTTCCACGGGCGGGTTTGTTGGGCGGCAAATTGCTGTAGAAAATTGAGTTCCTTCCGCAACAATTGAGGGCTGATATAGCCGCTGGGTTGTGCTAAAAGCAGGCGTCCTTTCTCGTTGAAATAGAGTGCTATTTGACCGTGTCGGCCTTTAAATGTGTTGAAGGGTTGCATAAGCAGGTGTTTTGGCAAAAGCGCATTGATTTGGACATTTAAAATTAGCGCATATTTTCGAGGGGGCAAAATTTCCCTCTTTTTTGGGTTTATGGTAACTTGCAGTTATGAGCACAACCAACGATTTAGGGCATTTGCGCAAGTCTTAT
>WTJP01000157.1 GCA_011526275.1 Candidatus Arcticimaribacter sp.
TTAAAGCTCGGTATTCTCGACAATTATCTGTCCTAAATTCCACGAAGGAATATAGTAGTTGTAGTGGGTTTCCTCGAGGATTTCGTCAAAGATACGTTCTTGGAGTACAGTAGAGTTTCCTGTGATGATGGTCAACGAAAAAGAACCTAGAGTGGAGTAACGTTCGTCTAGGGTTTTGCGCACCAGTTCTAGCGCTGGTTTGTGTCGCAGTCCGTGTAGATCGATTTCGTCGGGTTGTGCCTTTCGCTTTGCCATTTCTTTTTCCTACAAAAATAACAAGCCCTGAGAGTTTGAGACAACTATCAGGGAACTTGCTAACCAAATCTACTAACTAGTACATGAAAACTACAGTATAAAAGTAGTTTTGAATCCCTTTTACAATTGTTAAAGGGCTGATAATCTTTTCCTAAGGATACGTTAAAGTTGTTTCAGCAACTCAAAAAAGAGGAAGGTGTTGAGCACGCAATAGCCAAAAGCGGGTAGGGTTTGAAGGACAGAATCTCGAATTTTTATGCGAACCCCAACCCCTAAAAGCATCAAAACTGCTAAACCTGCCGTACTGAGAAGTTGCAAGGGAGTCCAAAAAAAACCAGCAGCTATTCCTACTGCTCCAAGGCATTGCAACCAGCCGGTAAGGATTCTGTATTGGGCGAGCCCATAGCGCACAAATTCCAATTGTAAACGGGGACTCGTTAAGCAGCCTACTCCAAAAAACAGGAAAGAAAGCGCAGAAAAGGCCAAGAGGAGATCAATCATGGTCATGCGCAAATTCTTTTAAGCGGTCAAGGGAAACATATTCTAAGGTTTTTTGGTGTGTGGCCTTTAGCAAAATAGGAGGCGCCATACCAGCGCGATAAGCCTCCAGCCAGCGCGAAACACACAGGCACCATCGATCGCCATCTACTAAGCCCGGGAAGTTATATTGTGGGTAGGCCTTGGTTAGGTCGTTTCCTCTTCCCTTAGAAAATTGAAGAAATGCCTCGGTAACGATAGCGCAAACAGTATGTGTTCCAGCATCAAAAGGGCCCGTGTCACAGCAACCGTTGCGGTATGCTCCGGTCATGGGCGAGGTTCCACATGGGATTAATTCTTCTCCAAAAACATTGCGGGAGGCTGCTTTCATTGGCTCAAGGTATAATTTAATCCGATAAAAAACCGTCTTCCTTGATTGGGAGCATAAATGTAGGTAGGGTCAAAAGAGAGGGCATTGGGGTTATTGTCTGTAGGGAGAATATCGCCGTTAGCGTCGTAGCTTAATCCGCGATCAAAAGGATCATTGGCACGTGCAATGAGAAAAGGGTTGTTCTTGGCCGGTGTCCAGTTGAGCAGGTTTTTTATTCCGACAAAAAAGCGCATGTTGTTGTCTTTTACAATGCTTAGTTTTAGGTTTTGCAAACTCCAAACAGGAGAATATTCTGCTCGTGGATCACGGTCACCCAAAAGCGGTAAACGCATGGGACCATAAAGGTTCCCCGTGTAATCTAGTTGGGTATTTTCGTTGAAAAGGGGTAGGCTAATGGCCCAAGTTGCCGACCATTTTTCGGTAAAAACAGGGCGGGTTTTTTCATTGCCCTCTTCCGTAAAGACATCGAGGAAACTAGCACCAATATTCGCTCTAAACGCTCCAAAAACAGCTTCTAAATTTGCACTTAAACCTTGGGAAACCGCTCTCCCGTCAAGGTTGGCGTAGCGAATCTCATTGGGGTTACTGTCATAGTCGGGGAGGATTTGATTGCTAAATTGGGTGTGCCAAGCCGCCGTTTCAAAACCAAGGATCCAGCCACTACTAGTATATAATTTTTTGTAGAAATTGATGTTGACATTGTAGGACTGTTCAGGATCTAACGCCTCTTCAATTACTAAGTCGCGAGCGCCAGTGAGTGCCGCATGATCTTCCGTAAAAATATTGACTACTCTAAAGCCTGTTCCAAGATTAAATCGCAAGAGGGTTTGCGGGTCAAAATTGATCTTATACCCCAGCCTTGGGGTGCTAATGATCCCGTGGTTTGGGTGGTGATCGAGGCGAAGGCCAAGAAGAAATTTATGCTGTTCCTTTAAGCTGATTTCATTTTCTAGAAATACTCCCGGTAACCAATATTGATTTGGCCGGGTTCCTTGCTCGCTTTGCGTGGCTGGGGTGTTATCGTCATACCAGTTGTAGCGTGTACTTAAACCACCAAGCCAATTGTTTTTACCCTTTTCCTTTCGCCAGATGGCTTGAAGGAAACCAATCTTCTCATCGGCTTCAAAAAAGGTGTCGCCATAAACAGAGTTTTGTTGGTGTTGTGTAAAAGAATACTGCATTTCCCATGCAGAGGAGAGTGTTTGTTGGCCAATCAACTCAAAGCGATTGGTGTAGATGCTTTCTCCGTAAATTTCGTCTCCTCCACGATATTCTGGTGTCCAATCGAGTTCCCCTCCCCAGCGGTCTTCATAGAGGTAACGCAAGGCCAAAGAACCTTTTCTTTCCGTAGTGGATTGCCAAGCGAATTTTTGAAAAATGGAAAAGCGTTTTTGTTGGGTTACATCGGTAAAATTATCGTTGTTGTTGTCGATGGGTTGGTCATAAACAAAGCCATTGATTCCAGTGAGGGAATTTACTTTTTCCCCCAAAGAAGCCGAAAAACCAAGGTCTGCGTTGAATTCCTGCCAAGAGGTACCGTAAATGTCACTAAAAAAGCGCGGACTGTATTCGGGAAGTTTGGTAATCACATTGATTAACCCGCCCACAGCTTGACTTCCATAGAGTGTGCCCGCAGGGCCTTTGATGATTTCTACTTTCTCAATCATCCCTGTCGGGATACCGTTAAGCCCATAGACACTGGCAAGGCTACTCACAATGGGCATACCGTCGATTAAGACAAAGGTGTAGGGTCCTTCCAATCCATTGATGTGAATATCGCCCGTGTTGCAAACCGAACAATTGATTTGAGGGCGAATCCCGTTGATGAATTGGATGCCTTCAAAGAGGTTGGGACTTGGATTTTGCTGTAAAAAAGCAGGCGAATACACCTCTACAGGAATGGTGCTTTCCAATCGATTTACCGGTTTTAGATTCCCTGAAATGATGACTTCTTCCAAGGAAGTGTCGGCCTCGAGTACAAGGGTACCGAGCTTTTGTTTAGAGGAGGAAAGCTTTATTTTCTTTGGAAGAAAACCCACATAGGAAACCACAAGTTCTCGACTTCGATTACTCGATAATTCAATGCTGAACCCTCCATCGAGCTGCGAAAGTGTCCCTTTATTCTCTTCTGGAAGATAGATGGTAGCTCCTGCAATGGCTTGCTCACCATCGGTTATACGTCCGGTAATTTGAGCCCAACTTTGTTGTGTCAATAAAACACAAAGCAGTAATAGTGTGGTAAAAGGTGATTTGATCCTTTGAATTTTAACGCAAAAATAGGGTCAAATAAGCTTTCCAGCAATTTATTTAGAACTTATCTAAACAATTAGTCGAAACCTTTAACCCCTTGAACAGTAGTATATTTTAATGTAAAACGCTTGTCGGGATAGACCATCTTATAGGCTGTTTGCACAGCGAGTGTGGCTTCGTGGAAACCACATAAAATAAGCTTGAGTTTCCCGGGATAGGTATTCACGTCTCCAATGGCAAAAACACCAGGGATATTGGTTTGATAATCCAGGGTATTGTCCACCTTTATGGCATTTTTTTCAATCTCAAGTCCCCAATTTGCGATGGGTCCAAGCTTTGGAGATAAACCAAATAGCGGGAGCCAAACATCCACATCAACTACTCTGTTTTCTTGATCTTTTTGCTTGATTTCAATAGAAGACAATTGTTCTTCCCCTTGAAGACCTACGACTTCAGCATTGGTGTAAAATTCAATTTTCCCCGCCTTTTCCAGTTGGTGCACTTTTTCCACCGAATCTTTGTGTGCACGAAAAGATTCAGAGCGATGGACGAGACCAACGCTGCTGTTGTTATGCTCGGCAAAATAAATGGCCCAGTCTAGGGCCGAGTCTCCTCCTCCCGAGATAAAAATTTTCTTTCCAATAAAGTGCTCGGGTTCTTTAACCATATATTCGATTCCCTTGCGTTCAAAATCAGCTAGGTTATCGATCTTTGGTTTTCTAGGTTCAAAACTTCCCAATCCACCTGCAATCATAACAACGGGTGCATGGTGTTGCGTACCTTCACTGGTGGTAACAATAAAGCTACCGTCTTCTTGCTTGTCGATAGTCTCAGCACGTTCTCCCAAAGTAAATCCGGGTTTGAAGGGCGCAGCTTGTTCCATAAGATTATCGATGAGTTCCCCTGCTAGTACCGAAGGATAACCCGGAATATCGTAAATGGGTTTTTTTGGGTAGATTTCTGTCAACTGCCCACCCGCTTGCGGAATAGCATCGATCAAGTGGCATTTCAATTGCATTAATCCTGCTTCAAATACAGCAAATAAACCCACCGGGCCAGC
>WTJP01000058.1 GCA_011526275.1 Candidatus Arcticimaribacter sp.
ATCCCTGCCTTGCGCAGTGTTTGCATTAAAGGAACACTATTGGGAATCCCAGGGCTTTTCATGACCAAATCAGCAGTAGCTAGTTTGGCTTCACTGTGGTTGTTTTCTTCCCACCAAATTCCGCGCTCATCCAAAAGTGATTTTGTTTCAGCAGCAATAGAACCAGCGTCAGACACCCACACTTCATAGCCCATTTTATGCGCTAATATTGCGGTGCCCTTGCCACTTTCTCCTGCCCCTAAAATCACAAGTTTCTTCATTAACGCAGTTTTAGGGTAACAATGGTGAGTATGCTCAATAAAATGCCCACAATCCAGAAACGAGCAACAATCTTGCTTTCGTGATAACCTTTTTTCTGGTAGTGGTGATGGATGGGGGACATCAAGAAAATGCGTTGCCCCACCCCTGTTTTCTTTTTAGTGTACTTGAAGTAGCTAACCTGAAGAATGACCGAAAGATTTTCCACCAAGAAAATCCCACACAATAAGGGGAGCAATAACTCCTTTCGAATCATCAAAGCAATGACGGAGATAATGGCGCCAATGGTCAAACTTCCCGTATCGCCCATGAATACTTGTGCAGGAAAAGTGTTGTACCACAAAAACCCAATGAGTGCCCCTAAAAAGGCAGCGACAAAAATGGTGATCTCTCCCGCGTTGGGAATATACATGATGTTGAGATAGTCAGAGAAGATGACGTTCCCCGAGACCCAAGCGAAAATCCCCAAAGTAAAAACCATTATGGCCGAACTTCCAGCCGCAAGACCGTCGATACCATCTGTTAGGTTAGCGCCGTTTGATATAGCGGTAGTAATGAAAACGACTATTGGGATAAAGATGAGCCATGCGTACTGCTCGGCTCCAGGAATCCAAGCAATGATTTCAGCATAATCAAACTCATTGTTTTTAAACAATGGAATGGTGGTGATGGTAGATTTCTCTTCTGCATAAAAAGTTGCAGTCTCACCTACAGCATTCACTACTGGATTTTTTATTTCTTGTCGAACAGTCACTTCCGGGTGGAAGTAAAGTGTAGCCCCCACCACTACTCCCAAAATGACTTGGCCTATTACTTTAAAAATCCCTTTTAATCCTTCTTTGTCCTTTTTAAAGGTCTTGATGTAATCATCGGTAAAGCCGATAGCTCCCATCCAAAGGGTAGTAAACAACAAGAGTAAGATGTAAATATTCTCTAGTTTGGCCATGAGCAACACGGGGATAATCGTACTGAGAATGATGATGATCCCGCCCATGGTTGGTGTACCTGCTTTTTCGTTTTGCCCAGCTAATCCCAAATCGCGAATACTCTCTCCAATTTGCTGACGACTTAAAAAGTCGATAACTCGCTTCCCAAAAAGCGTGGACAAAAGCAGCGAAATTAGGGCTGCAACTGCCGCTCGAAAGGAAAGGAACTGAAACAGTCCCGCCCCCGGGAGTTGGTAGTTTCTTTCTAAAAGGTCAAACAAATAGTACAGCATATTTAAAACAGTTGTTTACAGATTTCTTTTACGGTGGCATAGTCGTCAAACGGAAGACGCTCTCCTTTAATTTCTTGATAGCTTTCATGGCCTTTCCCAGCGATGAGCAGTACATCTCCGGCTTGCAATTCCATGCAAGCTGCTTTGATGGCCGATTTTCGATTGCTAATACGCAGGGTTTTTTTGTAATCCTCAGGACGCACCCCTTTTTCCATTTCATCTATGATGTTTTCAGGGTCTTCATCCCTTGGGTTGTCCGCCGTAAAAATCACTTTGTCGGAATGCTTGGCAGCTACTTCAGCCATCAATGGGCGCTTGGCTTGGTCGCGATTTCCACCACAACCCACTACCGTAGTAAGGGTTTCATTTTTTGTACGGATTTCCGCAATAGTAGAGAGTACATTCGCCAAGGCATCGGGTGTGTGGGCATAATCGACAATGACTGTCGCACCATTCGAGGTTGCATAGGTTTGAAAACGTCCTTTTACATTCCCTAATTCACTAATGATGGAAAGACTTTCTATGGAAGACAAGCCCAATTCTTTGGCTACGGCATACACCGCCAAGAGGTTATAGGCATTGAATGCCCCCAATAAGCTGGTCCACACTTCTTGCTGGTCGATGATTAACAACATCCCTGAAAATTGTGCTTCCAGTATCTTGGCTTTAAAATCGCTATAACCCTTTAAGCCATAGGTCAGTTTTCGAGCTGCAGTATTTTGCAGCATGAAATCCCCGTTCTTGTCGTCTGAATTGGTCAAGGCAAAAGCCGACTTAGGCAGGGCATCGAAAAAGCGTTTTTTTACATTGCGGTATTCCGCAAAAGTGTTGTGATAGTCGAGATGGTCGTGACTTAAATTAGTGAATACCCCTCCTACAAAAGTGAGTCCTTGAATACGGTCTTGATCGATCCCGTGAGAAGAAACCTCCATAAAACAAAACTCAACTCCAGCATCGACCATTGCGCGCAAATGGGCATTGATTTGTAACGGATCGGGAGTGGTGTGGGTCGCATCAATTTCTTTATCGAGATATTTTACCGCAATGGTGGAAAGTAATCCAGCAGCAAATCCTGCCTTTTCAAAAAGACGATGCAAGAGGGAGGTAACAGTGGTTTTCCCGTTGGTTCCAGTTACGCCTACAAGTTTGAGTTGTACCGATGGACGCTCGTAATAATTGGACGCTAAAATCGCTAGGGCCTCACGACTGTTTTGGGTACTAATCCAAACTACTGCATCATCACTGCCCTCAGGTTTTTCTTGACACACTATAGCTGCCGCTCCTTTGGCGATGGCTTTTTCAATGAAATTATGCCCGTCGGCTTGCTCACCTTTTACAGCAACAAACAAATCGCCCTCGGCCACTTGCCGTGAGTCGAACTGAATGGCGTTGATTGTCTGTGCCGTACTCCCTTGAATGGCCTCGATTTGCACCCCAAACAATATGTCTTTTAACTGCTTCATGAGAGATCGAGTATAATGTGTGTATTGGCTTGTATTTTGGTGCCCGAAGCCAAAGACTGTCGTTTCACCCGGCCCTTTCCTTTTAGGGTAACTTTTATGCCTTTTTCTTCCAGTAGCACTAGGGCTTCCATAGCGGGTAATCCTTTTAAATTTGGAATTTTTTGTGCGGCTAGCGCAGCTTCAATCGTTGTAAAGTCTATAGATTTAGTTGGTAAAGCATCGACCTCAACCTCCACCTCTTTGGGGGTGGCGTAATACATTTTTCGGGCAATTTCTTTAAAGACCGGTGCCGCTACCGTAGCACCGTAATAGCCTTTTTGCTTGTTTGGCTTATACACCAAAACGATAGCCGAATACTCTGGATTCTCCGCAGGAAAGTAACCCACGAAACTGGAAATATACTGTACATCATCAGTAGCATAATCTACTTGGCAAGTCCCTGTTTTCCCAGCCATGGTAAAGGCTTCGTCTTTTATTCTATAGCCCGTCCCCCATTTTTTATCGACCACGTTAAACATCATTTGCTGCACTTTCTCCAACGTCGCTTGCGAACATATCGACGGGTTAATGACTTCTTTTTCGAAATGCTTGACGGTCTCTTTAGTGGACGACTTTATTTTTTCAATGAAACGCGGACGTACCATTTCGCCCTTATTGGCCACGGCATTATAAAACGTGAGGGTTTGTAAAGGTGTGAGTTCTACCCCATAGCCATAAGCCATCCAAGGCAGTGTAATTCCATTCCAGTTTTTATCACTGGGGTAAGGTATCTTGGGTTGCCCCTCGCCTGTTATGGAAACCCCTAATTTTTTATTCAAGCCCATGTTGTAAAGGCGATCGATGAACTTTCGTGGCTGGTGTTTGTAATGGTCATGTACCATTTGAACAATCCCCGTGTTGGAAGAAACCTCAAAAGCCTTTGAAAAAGGAATCAAGCCATAGCCGCCTTTTCTCGAATCTCGCACCTTGTATTCCTTAAAAAAGGTGAGTATTCCGTTTTTGGTATCGACCAATTCGTGGGGCTTTATCACCTTGTCTTCCAAGGCAGCAATCATTGCCATTAACTTAAACGTCGAACCGGGCTCGTAGGTCGTTCCCACGGCATAGTTTAGTTTTTCAAAATATTTCCCCTCTTTGGTGCGCGCTAAATTTGCGATAGCTTTAACCGCCCCAGTCTTGGTTTCCATAACCACCACGGTTCCGTGTTCAGCTTCGAAATTTTCCAGTTGGCGCAAAAGCGCATGGTGAGCGACATCTTGAATATTGACGTTAATGGTGGTGTACACGTCATAACCTTCGGTGGGTTCTTTCTCGTTGTTGTCGTTGATGGGTTTCCATTGTCCGTTGGCAATTTTCTGTTTTAACCGTCGGCCGTTTTCCCCTTTTAAATATTGGCTAAATGCACCTTCAAGCCCAACGCGCAAGAAATTACCCGCTGGATCTGGTTTCTCATAGCCAATGGTACGTTCAGCAATTTTTCCAATGGGATGCTCCCGCATCATTTTAGACTCAACAATCAAACCTCCTCTCAAAGAAGGCAGTGAAAAGAGAGGAAGCTGTTTGATTTGCTGATACTCAGAATAGGTTAAGTTACGTGCAATGAGTGTATAGCGATTCCCTGTTCGTTTTGCTTTTTCAAGCATAGACAAACAAGCCGCTTTAGACTTACCTAACAAGGGTGCTAGGCCTTCCGCCAAGGCACTTTTATTTTGCTGAAAACGCTCTTTCGAAGGCACTTGCGCATCCCAACGAATCTCATAGCGTGGAACAGTAGTCGCTAGCAGGCTTTCATCGTCGGCGTAAATATTTCCCCGACTGGGCTCAAGTATAAAGTTGCGAACCGTTCTTTTTTTCGCTAATTCTCGGTAATACTCTCCCTCCTGGGTTTGAATAACAAAGAGTTTCCCCACCAACACAAAGGCAAACAGAAACAAGCCTAGTACCACCAGGTAAAATCGATTCATGATTTGCTTTTCTCTTCCTTCCACCTTATTGTTGTTTTGGAATTAATTTGATTGGAGGTGCTGTGGCGGGACCCACTCCTCTATCGGCCAGTTTTTGTGTTACCCTAGTTTCCATTTTTAAACGCATCAAAGCAGCGCGGGTTTCGACAAACTCGCTTTTCACTTCTTTGATCTCTGCATTGAGCCGAGCGATTTCGTATATCTTCTTGTCTGCACTGTGCCCGCTTGCAATTACAATGAGTGCCAATAGCGAGAGAAACAGCAACATGCGCCAATTCTTCAAAGCATCGTCTTTGACCAAAAACTCAATATTTAAGAAGGCGAGTAACTGATTCATATCTTCTTGGCTATTCTGAGTTTTGCACTTCGTGCGCGGTTATTGCGTTTTATTTCTTCTTCATCAGGCATGATGAGCACGCCTACTTTTTTTAAGGGAAAATCGCGGTTTCCAAAAAAATCCTGCGGGGCTTCACCTTCAAAGACACCTTGCTGAATGAAGCGCTTGACCAAGCGATCTTCGAGGGAGTGGTAGGAAATACAAACCAAACGACCGTCAGTTTGCAAGACCTCTGTCGCCCCTTTCAAAAAGGTCTTGATGACTTCCAACTCCTGGTTGACCTCTATGCGAATGGCTTGGAAAATTTGCGCTAAAGTTTTATTCAAAAAGCGCTCGGGCACTAAAGGCGTAACGACATCGATCAAAGCTTTAGTGGTTTCTATTTTCTCCGATTGACGTGCAGCGCAGATAGCCTCGGCAACACGATACGCACCTTTCACTTCCCCGTAATACTTGAATAAGTCTGTAAGCGCTTCCAAAGAATAGTCATTGACCACATCCGCAGCATCTAAGGACGCTTGTTGATCCATGCGCATGTCGAGCGGCCCGTCAAAACGAATTGAAAAGCCACGCTCTTCTGCATCAAATTGATGAGACGATACACCAAAATCGGCTAACACACCCGTTAACTCTTTAACCCCGTATAGCTTGAGGTAACGCTTGATGTCCTTGAAATTAGCTTCAATAAGGGTAAAGCGTGGGTCATCTATAGCGTTCTCCAACGCATCTTGATCTTGATCAAAAGCGAACAATTGCCCACTTTCATCAAGCTGATTTAAAATTTCTTGTGAATGTCCACCTCCACCAAAAGTGGCGTCTACATAGACACCTTTAGGGTCGGTGATGAGGGCCGCAACAGACGGCTGTAGGAGTACTGGATCATGATAGCTAGTCTTCTTCATTTTTATCGCCCATTACTTCTTCTGCCAAGGCACCAAAATCAACAGTAGCTTCACTAATCGCTTCTTCATAACGGTCTTTATCCCATATCTCGAGAATATTCACCGCAGAAGAAATCACTGTTTCTTTTTGTATCCCTGCATGTTGCACCAAATCTTTAGGAATCAACAAACGACCGGTGGTGTCGATCTCAACTAAACGCACCCCGGCAGTAAAACGTCGAATGAAGTCGTTGTTCTTTTTATTGAAGCGATTCAATTGATTCACTTTCTCCATCAAAGCCTCCCACTGTTTAAGTGGGTAAAGCTCCAAACAAGCATTAAAAACTGCTCGCTTCAAAACAAAGCCATCATTCAGATTTTCAGCCAATTGCTTCTTCAATGCCACCGGAAGCATGATGCGTCCTTTGGCATCGGCCTTACACTCATATGTTCCTATAAAATGCTGCATTGACCTATTAAGCAATTGATTAAGTCAAATATAATTCTAAATTCCCACTTTTTTCCACTTAATACCACTTTGTTGATAACTTTCGCGCTTTTGGAGTTAAAAGGTTGATTTGCAGCGAGGAGAAAAATTAGTCCTCCGTATGTGTTTTTATGCCTATATTTGACGGCTAATGCGAATGCGCCAAAAGGCATGGAAAAACGTTTAACTCAAGAGGCGGACTATACTTATTTAGAGCAAGGAGCCGGACAACCTATCGTGATCTTGCACGGTTTAATGGGGGGACTAAGTAACTTTGCTGGAGTATCAGATTACTTCCCTAAAAATGGCTACAGAGTCATTATACCTGAATTACCGATTTACGATTTACCACTCAAGCAAACTAATGTTGCTGAATTTGCGGAATACCTTCACCGTTTCTTAACTTTTAAAGGACTGAAAGACGTGATTCTCCTTGGAAATTCTTTGGGTGGTCACATTGGTCTAGTTTTCTCTAAAACCTATCCAGAAATGGTTCGGGCTTTAGTCCTAACTGGAAGTTCAGGACTATATGAAAACAGCATGGGCGACAGTTATCCCAAACGGGAGAACTACGACTACATCAAAGCGAAAAGTGAGGAGGTATTCTATGATCCAGCTGTAGCTACTAAAGAGATTGTAGATGAAGTTTTTGAAACGGTGAACGATCGTAATAAACTCATTAAAACCTTAGCCATTGCGAAAAGTGCCATTCGTCACAACATGTCGAAAGACCTGCCCAAGATGGAAACACAAACTTGTTTGATTTGGGGAGAAAATGACAACGTTACTCCACCCGAGGTTGCGGACGAGTTCAACAAACTCCTCCCCAATGCCGATTTGTTTTGGATTGAAAAATGCGGCCATGCTCCCATGATGGAACATCCTGATCGTTTCAATGAAATCTTGCACGACTGGCTTAAGTCGAAAGAACACTAAACACTCTCCATGCGCGTTGCTCAGGCCGAATTTGTCATCAGTAATACCGATGTGGCAAAATGCCCACGAGACCCTTTTCCTGAGTATGCCTTTATAGGTCGTTCAAATGTAGGTAAGTCATCGTTAATCAATACTTTAGCAGGAAGAAAAAGCTTGGCTAAAACCTCTGGAAGACCAGGAAAAACACAACTGATCAACCACTTTAAAATCAATAAAAACTGGTTTTTAGTCGACCTCCCTGGATATGGTTATGCCAGAACCTCAAAGACGACAAAAAAAGCTTTCCAAAAACTCATCACCCGCTATTTTGAACAACGGAAACAACTGGTTTCAGCCTTCGTTTTGGTGGATATCCGTCATGCTCCTCAAAATATTGACCTGGAATTTATGGAGTGGCTGGGCACCAACTACATCCCTTTTGCCATAATTTTCACCAAGGCCGACAAACTCAAGCCCAATGCAATCAATCGGAATGTCACCGACTATTTAGCAAAAATGCGAGAAGGGCTATGGGAAGAAGTACCGCCCCATTTTGTGACTTCTTCTTTACACAAAACTGGAGTCGAAGAAGTGTTGTACTATATCGATCAACTCAACCAGGAGTTTAAAGCAGCAAACTAATTTTTACCGCCTCTATCAATATTGAGGTGGGTGGCAAAATACTCGCAGAAATCGTTCATGGTTGCCGTCATTTTCTCGTTTTGCGTTGCACGATAAAAGGTCTGTGCCATGGTCACCAATGACTGGTGAAAGAAGACATTCATTTGGTCGATGGGCATTTCCTTCACCCAAAGATCCATACGTAAGGTTTCCTGATTCTTTCCATCCCAAAGCGACATCAGCAAGGCCTGCGCCTCCTCTTCATTTACGCCTCCGTCGGGAGCCGACCAAACAATTTTTTCAGGGATTTTGTTTTCATCCAATTGCACATCGATTTTGATGTGGGTGTCTTTTCCTTTACTCATTATCTTCTGGGTTTATAATTGGCTGCCGTAAACAGTTGTTTTGCGGGTGTAGCCAATATTTCTCGAATACTTTTCTCGGGATATTTCTGCGCATAGGCACGAACAATTTGCCACCCCAACCACTGCCCTACTTTCCCCGGGCTTTCATTGTCTATTTCCAAATAAAACTTGGAAAAGGGAGCCGGATTAATAAAGCGCTGCACATAGCTAGACTGGGTGGAATACAAAAGCTCGTTTTCAATAAAATACTGCCAAATGTATTGCTCGTTCTCCTTCACCCAGTTCAATTCATCTTGGGTATAGCTGATTTTAATTTCATCGCTGATTTGGGGCAACAATATATCTTTAATGTAGTAACGCTTCCCGTAATGCACCATTTGTGCTAACAAAGTGCGGTCTTGGGGTTCTGGAACAACCGTTAGGGCAAATTCATCGGCTAAATGCGCACCCAAATAGGCAATATCCATATCGCGCACAATGTATTGGGGTATCCCTTCATACAAAGGATTTTTTGCCCCTAAAAAGGTATCCAATGAGATAAGCACCAAAGAGTCGGTATATACCGTTTTGTTTTGATAATCTACATTATTGGTCAGCAATACGATTTTAGGGTCGTTCGCTCTTGGGAAATAGTACTTTATGTGCTGAAAGAGCGGACGAATTTGCTCCTCAAAAGGATCGAGATTGGGAAACACCTTGGCAATCTCTCCTTGCAGTAAAACTTGCAAGCTATCGCGTTGACGTTTTAGCCAAATACTATCGGGGTATTGCGCGGGAAAGAGATACGGATAATCGTTTTTTAAGCCGAAAAATTCTTCTTTCGTCGCATTGAAAAACTTACGGTCAAAGCGATCAAACTCCACATTAACAGGAAGCTGTGCAATCTCTTTTTCGCGATTGTCGGTCGAAGAACATGCGAAAATGGCAAGAAATGTCATCCCTAGAATAAGAAATGATAAAAATGAAGAGAATTGTCGTGGCATTGCGTTTCTTTTTTTCACACCAAGCAAGAAGTTTGCTATTTTTATACAAAGTTACATGCAAAAAATAGAGTAGCTATGAAAAGTCCAGAAAAAGTAATTGATCACATTGTAACTTGGCTGAATGACTATGCAGAAAACGCCAATATGGGAGGCTTCGTCGTTGGGGTTTCTGGGGGTATTGATTCTGCATTAACTTCCACTTTATGTGCAAAAACAGGGCGACCTGTCATTTGTTTGGAAATGGAAATTCACCAAGAAGCAAATCAAGTCTCTAGAGCCAAGAACCACATTGCTTGGTTGGAGCAAAATTTTAGTAACGTAAAACACCACTCGCTCTCGCTCACAGGAGTATTCGACGCCTTTAAGGCCACACTCCCTCCCACCGATGATAGTGAGATGAATTTTTTAAGTCTTGCCAATACACGTGCGCGTTTACGCATGTCAACCTTGTATTATTTCGCTGCTTTACATCGTTATTTGGTGGCTGGAACAGGAAATAAAGTAGAAGATTTTGGTGTAGGCTTTTATACCAAATACGGCGACGGTGGTGTCGATTTAAGTCCAATTGCCGACCTGATGAAGTCCGAGGTGTTTGCTTTAGCCAAGACATTGGGCATCAATGAAGAGATCCAAAATGCCGCACCTACCGATGGACTTTGGGGAGACGACCGCACCGATGAAGATCAACTTGGCGCTACTTACAACGAATTGGAATGGGCCATGCGCAATGTCGATACAGACCCTAGTACATTCGATGAACGACAGCAAAAAGTGATGGAAATTTATTTGGCTTTCAATCGCCAAAACAAGCACAAAATGGATCCCATTCCCGTGTGTGAAATCCCAACGGAGCTGCTATAAAACACGATTGAGTTTATTGGAAACCAAACGTCGAAGCTGGTAATAGCTCATTACGTCTTCCAATAGGTTTTGGTGTTCGCCTGAGGGATCCTCCATCTTGGATTGAAGCGACTCTATTTTCTTGTTAACCAAATGTTTGCGTAAACTTAATATGGTTTCGGTTACCATGAGCCCCACCTGTTGGTCACGCCCTTTTACATAGATGTTTTTCTTTTCCCATTGGTGCAAGGCATACTTTTCTTCGTCCATCAAAATGGTACTCACCAAGCTACTCAATTCTGGAGCAAGGGTGGGCATCAATTGATCGATGGCGACTTCCCCCTGGGTTTGGAACTGTTCTAAGAGGACGTAAAACAATGCTTTAAAATCGGGGTGAGCCAATTCGATTTCATCCTGTTGTAAATCCAAGAAGATTTTCTCGAAGACCTTGGCCGTTACCTCCTGGGTTTTTTCTTCCACTTCGTTTTCTTCTTCCGAAAACTCCAAAACCGACTCTTGAAAGCGTTCTTCGCGATGCCCATAGAGCATGAGCAAAGTAATGATTTGCTTTTCAAGCTCATAGAGTGCATCAACCTTTACCGTGGCTGGTGTGGGTTGTACCACTTGCATGCTGGGAGTAGCTGCTTTTTTCTTGCGCTCTTTCTGGGTTGCTGTAGCTCTGTTTTGGGCCAAAGCACTGAAGAGGACTTCTTCAGATATTTCCATGATGGAAGCACAGCTTTGCACATAGACTTCTCGCTGAATGGCATCGGGGATTTTTGAGATGCTCTCCACCATATCTTTGATGGTCGCTGCTTTTTTTACAGGATCATCTGCAGCCTCTTTCATTAGAAGCGATGCCTTAAACTGAATGAAATCTTTGGCGTTTTCAGCAAAAAAGGCTTGAATCTCTTCCAGGCTGTGTGACTTGGCGAAACTGTCGGGATCCTCTCCTTCTGGGAAAGAACACACCTTAACATTCATGCCTTGCGAAAGTATCATATCGATTCCACGCAAAGCAGCACGTAAACCTGCCGCATCGCCGTCGAATAACACAACGATGTTTTGCGTTAAGCGTTGAATGAGTCGAATTTGCTCTTGGGTAAGCGCTGTTCCCGAAGAAGAAACAATATTGGTAATCCCGCGTTGATGCATTTGGATGACATCGGTATACCCTTCCACCAAATAACAACAATCTTCTCTTGCGATGGCTTGCTTGGACTCATATAAGCCATAGAGTACTTTACTCTTGTGGTAGATATCGCTTTCTGGAGAATTGAGGTATTTAGCTGTTTTCTTGTTATCGCCCAAAATGCGACCACCAAAACCAACCACACGTCCCGACATGCTTTTGATGGGGAAGAGGACCCTTCCACGAAAGCGATCAATTTTTCGGTCTTCGTTGACTATGGTCAAGCCCGTTTTCTCCAAAAACTCCAGTTGATACCCCTGCTTCAATGCCTCTTTAGAAAAGGCATCTTTTTCTTCTAAAGCATAGCCCAGTTCAAAGGATTTAATGGTTTCATCGCTAAAACCGCGTTCTTGAAAGTAGGTTTTCCCTATGGCTTTCCCACTAGAAGATTCCCAAAGCGTTTTTTTGAAGTATTCTGCTGCAAACTCGGTCACCAAAAACATGCTCTCTCGGGCATCACGCTTGGCTTTTTCTTCGTCGGTTTGCTGGGTCTCCTCTATCTCAATATTGTATTTTTTGGCTAAATAACGGATGGCCTCTGGATAGGAGAACCGCTCGTGTTCCATTAGAAAGGCCACCACATTCCCGCCTTTCCCACTACTAAAATCTTTCCAGATTTGTTTTACTGGAGAGACCATGAAACTGGGCGTGCGTTCTTGGGAAAATGGACTTAAGCCTTTGAAATTACTCCCCGATTTTTTGAGGGCAACAAAATCTCCAATCACCTCTTCTACCCGAGCGGTTTCATAGACTTGATCGATGGTCGATTTTGTTATCAAAGGATAAAGTTTGTGTTAGTAGGATAAACTTAAGAAAAAAGCGGCTTACTGCTTACGTGAAATGACGTAATTCACCATCAATTCGAGGGCGTCGCGGTATTCGTCTTTTGGAAATTCCAATAGAATCTCCAATGCCTTTTGGCGGTACTCTTCCATTTTCTTTTCTGCATAAGCCAAACCGCCAGCTGCTTTTACTTTTTCGATGACTTCTTTTACCCGCTTTTTGTCGCGATTGTAACGCTTCACGGATTGAATCAACCAACTCTTTTCGGCCGTTGAAACATTGTTTAAGGTGTAGATTAACGGCAAGGTCATTTTCTGTTCCTTGATATCTATTCCCGTGGGTTTTCCAATGGCAGCTTCCCCATAATCGAAAAGGTCGTCTTTGATTTGGAAAGCCATTCCAATGAGTTCACCAAAGCGGCGCATTTTTTCTACCACCGCATCATCATCTTGTACTGTTCGTGCTCCCATAGCACAACAAGCTGCGAGTAGAGTGGCGGTTTTTTGACGGATGATATTGTAGTACACCTCTTCCGTAATATCGAGTTTTCGGGCCTTTTCTATTTGCAATAATTCACCTTCGCTAATCTCGCGTACAGCCACTGAAATGATTTTTAATAAGTCAAAATCATTGTGTTCTATACACAGCAGCATGCCTTTCGAAAGCATAAAGTCGCCAACCAAAACGGCAATCTTATTTTTCCAAAGTGCGTTGACCGAGAAAAACCCTCGACGCATGTTGGAGTCATCTACCACATCGTCGTGCACCAAAGAAGCAGTGTGAATAAGCTCTATAACAGAAGCCCCGCGATAGGTGCGTTCATTGACACTCCCCTTGTTAAGCATTTTGGCTGTAAGAAAAACAAACATCGGTCGCATTTGCTTTCCTTTTCTGTTGACGATAAAGTGGGTAATACGGTTGAGCAGGGCAACTTTAGAAGACATGGAAGCGGTGAACTTCTCTTCGAACATCTCCATCTCGGCATAAATCGGTTCCTTTATCTGCTCTACCACTTTCATTACTCAAAGATACGCTTTCACGCAGTGTTTTCTTGATTTTTATTGGCCAATTGCCCACAGGCAGCATCGATATCTTTCCCTCTAGAGCGACGCACCGTAGCGGTAATATGCGCAGCACCTAAGTATTCGATATAACGATCAATTACCTCTGGGGAAGCTTGCTGGAAATCTTCCTCCCCTATGGCGTTGTATTCGATCAAATTTACCTTTGAAGGTACTTTTTTACAGTAATCCACCAAGGCGCGAATGTGCGCCATGTCGTCGTTAATCCCCTTCCAAACTACATATTCAAAGGTGACTATCTTGCCTGTTTTTTCATACCAGTACTGCAGTGAAGCAAGGAGTTCATCCAAAGGAAATTTCACCGCAAAAGGCATGATTTTTTCCCGCGTTTCTTGAATGGCGGAATGTAAAGACACCGCCAAATTGAACTGCACCTCATCATCGGCCATTTTTTTGATGAGTTTGGGTATCCCCGAAGTAGAAAGGGTGATGCGCCTAGGCGACATTCCCAAAGCCGACGGAGAAGTTATTTTTTCAATGGCTGCAAGTACATTGTTGTAATTCATCAAAGGTTCGCCCATACCCATAAAAACGATGTTGGAAAGAGGGCGATCGAAATAGGCTTTGCTTTGCTGGTCGATGGCCACGACTTGATCGAAAATCTCATCTGGATTGAGGTTGCGCATCCGGGCAAGCTTGGCGGTAGCACAAAAGAGACAATCTAAACTGCAGCCCACCTGAGAAGAAACACAAGCTGTGGTACGATCTTTTACTGGAATCAAAACCGATTCGACAATACGACCGTCAAATAACTGAACGGCGTTTTTAATCGTCCCATCGGCACTGCGCTGCTGTTGATCAACGGCAATGTGGTTGATGATGAAATGTTCTTCAAGCAGTGCACGTGTCGCTTTCGACAAGTTGGTCATGCCCTCAAAACTGTGAATACCTTTGTTCCACAGCCATTGATACACCTGCTTTCCACGAAATGCCTTATCGCCCTGTTCGACAAAAAACTCCTGCAACTCTTCCAAGTTGAGCGCACGGATGTCTTTTTTTAGGGCAGTCATGTGTTTAATTTATATGATCAGCATGGCATCGCCATAAGAGTAGAAGTTGTACTTCTCTTTTACCGCAATTTCATAGGCTTCTTTGATGAAATCTGGATCAGCAAAAGCCGAAACCATCATCAATAAAGTTGATTTTGGCGTGTGGAAATTCGTAATCATACAGTTCGCAATCGCGAAATCGTATGGAGGGAAGATAAACTTGTGTGTCCACCCACGGTACGTATTCAACGTGTTCATGGAAGAAACTGAACTTTCCAAACCACGCATTACGGTTGTTCCTACCGCACAAATTCTTCTGTTATTCGCTTTGGCAGCGTTAACCACATCCACAGCGTTTTGATCGATAATCAATTCTTCCGAGTCCATTTTGTGTTTGGAAAGGTCTTCTACCTCAACCGGGTTAAAGGTTCCTAAACCAACATGCAAAGTAAGTTCAGCTAAATCAACTCCTTTAATCTCTAAACGTTTTAACAAGTGCTTCGAAAAGTGAAGCCCAGCCGTAGGTGCTGCAACAGCTCCTTCGTTTTTAGCGTAAATGGTTTGATAACGTGTTTTATCGTCTGGAGTGGGGTCGCGTTTGATGTATTTAGGAAGTGGGGTTTCTCCCAATTCCTTTAATTTCATTCTAAATTCTTCATAAGAACCATCGAAGAGGAAACGTAAGGTTCTACCACGAGAAGTAGTATTGTCAATCACCTCTGCCACTAAACTATCGTCTTCACCAAAATAAAGTTTGTTTCCAATTCTAATTTTACGTGCAGGATCAACCAAAACATCCCAAAGGCGTTGTTCCTCGTTCAACTCACGCAATAAGAACACTTCGATTCTAGCACCCGTTTTTTCTTTGTTACCAAACAAACGCGCAGGAAAAACCTTGGTGTTGTTTAATACCATTACGTCGCCTTCATCAAAAAAGTTGATCACATCTTTAAATTGATGGTGTTCAATGGTACGTTTTTCACGGTTGAGAACCATTAATCGCGACTCGTCGCGGTTCTCTGCTGGAAACTCGGCTAATAATTTTTCAGGGAGATCAAAATTGAAATCAGACAACTTCATAGGGTAGAAATTTATTGGGTGTTTTTGTTTTCAGCGGCAAATATACGTTCCTGAGATAGGGGTTGTCAAGTAAATGCGCTACTTTCCGAAGACTATTTTTCAATTACTTGGTAGCCAGTGGTTTTCATGTCTTCCCAAAAGCTAGGATACGATTTACTCACTACCCCAGCATCGTTGATTGACAAGGGGACTTTCAATGCCAATGGAGCAAAGGCCATGGCCATGCGATGATCGTGATAGGTGTCGATGGCTTGGTTGGCTTGAAAGTTTTGTGTGCCCGCTAAACGAAGACTCTTTTCGTCTATGGTGATACTTGCACCTAATTTACTCAACTCATTTTCTAAGGCGACTAAACGGTCGGTCTCTTTGATTTTTAAGGTGTGTAAACCGCTTAAGTGGCAGGCGACTCCTAGACCATAACAACTCACCGCAATGGTTTGGGCAATGTCGGGGGCTTCTACCAAATCCAATTCCAAGGAGGCGGGCAAGACGAAATTTTCCTTTTTACGCAACAACAGCTTTGATCCATTGAATTTACTTTCCACCCCTAATTGAGCATAAATGTCACGTAAAACCGCATCGCCTTGGAGACTGTCTTCACGGTAATTCGACAATTCAACTTCTCCTTTATCACTCAAGGCAATGGCGCTAAACCAATAGGAAGCCGAACTCCAGTCGGACTCAACCGTTTGTGCTGGATGACTGATGTCTTCTTGATTTGGAATTCGAATGATTTTCCCTTCGAAGGTGGAAGTTATCCCAACGCGCTTCAACAAAGCTAGGGTCATTTTAATGTAGGGCAACGAAGTGATTTCGCCTTCCAATTCCAATTCAAGTCCTTGCTTTAAACGCGGTGCGATGAGCAATAATGCCGAGATGTACTGGCTGCTGATGTTTGCGGGGAGACATACTTTTCCTCCCGCTAAATGCTTTCCTGTAATCTCCAAAGGCGGGTAACCTTCTTCTTTGGTGTAATTTATATCGGCTCCTAGTGAACGTAATGCGTCGACCAACAAGGCGATGGGGCGTTCTTGCATGCGTTGTGAACCGGTTAAAACTATGCTGCTCTCATTTTTTGTAGCAAAATAGGCGGTTAAAAAACGCATGGCGGTTCCCGCATGGTGAATGTCTTTCAGGTTTTCTTTAGAAACCAGGGCGTGCTCCATGGCGACAGAATCGTCGGAATTGGACTTGTTTTCAATTGCCAATTCGGGGTAAAGTGCTTGCAGTAGCAAGAGGCGATTGGTTTCACTTTTTGAACCTGTTATGGTGAGTTTTCCCTGAATTTCTTTGGAGGCGTGCGCTAAAGATAGCTGCATAAACAACTTATTTTAATTTTTGATTTTGGTGATGACGGTCGTGATCGCGCTTGGTTTTAAGGTCGAGCTTTTGGTCGAAAGCAGCTTGTAAATCCACCCCGGTTTGATTGGCTAAACACAGGAGTACAAAGAGCACATCGGCTAGCTCTTCGCCAAGATCTTTTGTCTTGTCGCTTTCTTTTTCACTTTGTTCCCCATATCGCCTTGCGATGATCCGGGCGACCTCTCCTACTTCTTCAGTAAGCTGGGCCATGTTGGTGAGCTCATTAAAATAACGAACCCCGTGGGTTTTGATCCAATCGTCAACTACTTGTTGTGCGTTTTTTATGTCCATAAACCAAAGTGATTTTGACAAAATTACGTTAAGTTTTTTTCAACT
>WTJP01000084.1 GCA_011526275.1 Candidatus Arcticimaribacter sp.
TTCTTGTGCAGAATCTTTTAGCATTTTTTGTTCTTCGTTTAATGTAAGTGCCATAAGATTGTGCTTAAGAAGGTAAGTTTAAGATACGTTTCGCAATGATTCCCAGTTGAATTTCAGAAGTTCCTCCTTCAATGGTATTTCCTTTGGAACGACAAAACAATCGGGCTTGATTTCCAGCCTCTTCGTCTTCGCCCTCCCATACGAGACCGTCGCTTCCCGTTATGGCGGTCATCAATTCCATGCGCGACACGTTTTGTTCTGTCCCATAATATTTAAAGAAGGAAGAAAGCGCACCGGCATTGACACCTGTTTTTGCTTCGTCCATAATGCGTTGAATGGTAAGTTCAAAGATGCTGTCGTTCATTTCTTGTACTGCAATTTCTGAACGTAAAACTCCGTCGGTTAACTGTCCATCTCGTTGAGGTAAATAGTCTTTTGCAATGGCGTGTAATGCTTTCTTTTGATCGGTTTCTCCAACTCCACCAATCATTTGGCGTTCGTGGGTGAGTAAGTATTTTGCGATACTCCAGCCTTCGTTGAGGTTTCCAATCAAGTTTTCTTTTGGAACCTTGACGTTGTCAAAGAAGGTTTCGCAAAAAGGAGATTTCCCTGAGATAAGTTTTATGGGTCGGGTGCTGACTCCCTCCGTAGCCATATCGATCAATAAAAAGCTGATTCCGTTGTGTTTTGGCGCTTCAAAATCGGTTCGAACCAAGCAAAAGATCCAGTCGGCTTTGTTGGCATAAGAAGTCCAAACCTTTGATCCATTGACTAAATAATGGTCCCCTTTGTCTTCGGCTTTGGTTTGAAGGCCAGCGAGGTCACTCCCCGCATTGGGTTCGCTATAGCCTTGACACCACCAGGTTTTCCCAGCGGTTATTTCGGTCAAGAAACGCATCTTTTGCTCTTCGTTGGCAAATTTGTGCAAGGCAGGGCCTAACATGGAAATCCCAAAACTAAAGATGGGTTTTCGGCAGCCTAAACGGGTCATTTCTTGGGTGAGGATGTTGTTTTCTTCACGGGACAGTCCTCCGCCACCGTATTTGGTGTCCCAATAAGGAACAATCCATTTTTTCTCTAGCATGCGTTCAAACCAAACTTTTTGGTCTTCACTGTGGAAAGTAGCATTGCGGCCACCCCAATAGTAATCACTTGCGTCTTTCATGGGCTTGCGCATGCTGGGGGGACAGTTTTCTTCTAGCCATTTACGGGTTTCGAGTCTAAAATCCTCGAGATCTGTTTTCGTTGTCGTTTCCATACTGTCGTGTTTTAAAATAAGTGGTCAATTTTCTTTTTTTGAATTGCCTGTTGGGCGACTAGTCCATACAAGGCAACAATTTTGTCGAGATGCTGAAAGCGGGGGTCTTGGGTATGCCCTTGACTGTAACGGTAAAATATTTGTTGTACAATCACCGCTATTTTAAAGACCCCAAAGACAAAGTAAAAAACAATATCATCGACGTTTTGTCCGCTTTTTTTGGCATACATTTCTACCAGTTCACCCCGGGTTGGATTTCCCTTTTGGGTGGTGAGGTTCAATTGATTTTGCGCGAGAAATTCAGGGTCGGTATGGTGAATCCAATACCCTAAAGTAGTTCCTAAATCCATTAGGGGATGCCCTAATGTGGTCATTTCCCAGTCTAAAACTGCTTTGACCTGGAGGTTCTCATCGGGGGTTAATACTAAGTTATCGTATTTGAAATCGTTGTGCACCAAACTTGCTGCGTGTGAATTCGGCTTGTTTTCGTTCAGCCATAGGGCAGTGGCTTCCATTTCTTTTACATCGTTTGTTTTCGCTTTTTGATACCGCTTGCTCCAGCCCACTACTTGTCGCTCGATATAGCCCTCTGGGTTTCCTAAATCGCCTAAACCAATAGCGTTGTAATCGAGTTGGTGCAATTCGACCAAGGTGTCGACCAAATTGCTCGATAGGGTTTGGAACTGGGCTGGACTTGGCATTTCGGCTTGCGGAGTAGAAGCACGCAGGATACTACCTTCCACCCGTTCCATTAAATAGAAAGGTGCCTCGAGTACACTTAAGTCCTCGCAAAATAAAATAGGCTTTGGCGCTTTATCATAGTTACCGTCTAGCGCAGAAAGAATTTTATATTCCCGCCCCATGTCATGCCCCGACTTGATATTGGCTCCAAAAGGAGGACGTCGTAAAACGTAATCTTTTTCGGCAAATTCAATCAAATAGGTCAGGTTGGAAAAGCCTGAAGGAAACTGTTGAACGTTGAGTTCACCCTGTTCTTTTCCAAGCGATTTTCGCAAATAATCTTGCAGCGCTTGCTCATTGAGTTGTTCTCCTTTTCGAACTGCTTTGGCTTTGTCTAATGCTACACCCATATCAATGCTTTATTATGCCGGTGGGGTATAGGCCATAGCGATAAACTCAGCCACACAAGCGGGTTTTTCTTCTCCTTCGAGTTCAAAAACGATACTCACTTTGTATTTTGCTCCACCAGGGAAGGGATCAAAAGCCATAAGGCTTACACGTCCGCGAAGTTTTGCTCCAGAGCGGGTTGCGTTGGTAAAGCGCACTTTGTCTAAACCGTAGTTCACGCCCATAACCACATCGCCAATTGATAAGGCATCATAGGATATTTTAGAGGCCAGTGAAAGCACCAAGAATCCGTGGGCTACTGTTTTTTTATAAGGCGAGAAAGCAGCACTTTTTTCAGGATCGGTGTGAATCCACTGCAAATCTTCAGTCACTTCTGCGAAAGTATTGATGCGGTCTTGTTCAATGGTCATCCATTCGGTCAATCCCAATTCTTTCCCAACGTATTGTTCGAGTTCACTGAGGTGAGCTACTTTAGTGCTATAGGGGGTTGTCTTCATTTCCATGATTTCAATTTACGTTAACATATGGCCTCCATCGGCATTGAGAACAGCTCCCGTGGTATACGAAGAAGCATCAGAGGCTAAATAAACAGCTAGTCCTGAAAGTTCTGAAGATTCAGCTGCTCTTCGCAACGGAAGGTGGTTGTTGACCTGCTGCATTAGGGCGTCATTGCTCCACAGGGCTTCACTGAATTTTGTTTTGATCAAGCCCGGGCATATAGCGTTGGAACGGATCCCGTATTTCCCCCATTCACTCGCTTGGGATTGCGTGAGCATGATTAAGGCCGATTTACTTACACTGTAAATACTCAAGCCATTACTCGGTTTCATTCCCTCTACAGAAGCAATGTTGATGATGCTTCCTCCTTTGCGTTCTTTCATGGATGGGAAACACAATTTTGCCAAGTCAAAGCAAGCTTTTACATTGACGTTCATCACCTTGTCAAACACATCGTTTTCAATGGCTTCTACCGGTGCAAAAACTGGATTAGTAGCGGCATTATTGACCAATATATCTACACCACCATAGGTAGCGATGGTTTTTTCAACCAAGGCTTGACGTTGGTCTTCACGCCCAACGTGGCATGATATCCCGGTAGCTTCAAAGCCTTTTGCTTTAATCTCGTTGGCTACTTCGTCAACGGCCTCTTGGGCGCGGCTACTCACTACTACTTTAGCTCCGTATTCTGCTAAAGCTTCGGCAATGGCTTTTCCAATTCCTTTACTCGCCCCTGTAACGATGGCGACTTTTCCTTCTAGTTCAAATAATTTTCGTGTACTCATTTTTCTATGTTGGCATGGCACCACCATTGGCATGCAAGGTAGTTCCGTTAATAAATCCGGCTTCTTTAGAGGCTAAATAGAGGTAGGCATTCCCCATGTCTTCAGGTGTTCCAATGCGCCCAACAGGGATCATGGCGATACCTGCTTTTACCACTTCAGGGGGCATAGAGGCAGTCATTTCCGATTCGATAAAACCAGGTGCAACTGCATTGGCGGTAATGCCAAAACGGCCTACTTCACGAGCAAGCGCACGGGTAAACCCAGCGACACCGGCTTTGGTAGCCGAGTAGTTGGTTTGTCCAAAAGCTCCGGCAAATCCATTGACTGAAGAGGCCGAGATAATGCGTCCATAACCTGCTTCGCGCATATGGGGTAAAACCGCCTGCGTAGTAGTGAAAAGGGCACTGAGGTTTACATTGATTACAGTGTCCCACTCTTCTTGTGTCATTTTCAAAAAGGAACGGTCGCGCAATACCCCAGCATTGTTGATGAGGATATCTATTTTTCCGTAACCTTGAATGATTTCTGCTACAGCAGCGTCAACTGCAACGCGATCGGTGATATCTACTTTTTGGAAGAAGATACTTCCTCCTTCATTTTTTATGTTATCGGCAGTAGTGGAACCAGCATCTCGAACGTCCCACATCGCCACTGTGGCACCTGCATTGCAAAAGACTTTACAGATTCCTTCCCCTATTCCTTGAGCGCCTCCTGTGATGATGGCGACTTGTCCTTCTAAACTAAACATTTGTTTGA
>WTJP01000135.1 GCA_011526275.1 Candidatus Arcticimaribacter sp.
GCTTGTTTTAAGTCTGCTTTAAGATCTTCAAGATCCTCTAATCCAACGGAAAGACGGACTAAATCTTGTGTAACACCTGTTTCTTTTTGCGCGGCTTCACTCAACTGTTGATGTGTAGTGCTCGCAGGGTGGATGATTAAAGACTTAGAGTCTCCAATATTGGCTAATAGAGAGAAAATCTTGGTCTCATCAGCTACTTTTTTCGCCGCTTCATACCCTCCTTTCAATCCAAAAGTAACAATACCACTTTGTCCTTTAGGCAAGTATGTTTTGGCTAGTGCGTTGTATTTACTCGAAGCGAGTCCTGGGTAGTTCACCCAAGCGACTTCTTCTTGTTCTTCTAACCATTGTGCAATGGCCAATGCGTTTTCTGAATGTTGTCTTAAACGTAAATCGAGGGTTTCTAATCCTTGAATGATTTGGAAACCATTGAAAGGACTAAGCGCTCCTCCAAAATCACGTAAACCTTCAATGCGAACTTTAGCAATGAAAGCTGCTGGCCCTAAAGCTTCGTGATAAACCAATCCGTGGTAACCGGGAGAAGGTTCAGTGAATTCAGGGAAAAGTCCGTTCCCATAATCAAAAGTACCTGCATCGATAATCACTCCGCCCATAGCCGTACCATTTCCGTTGATGAATTTGGTTAAGGAATGAATTACGATGTTTGCCCCATGCTCAATGGGATTAAGTAAGGCAGGCGTAGCTACTGTGTTATCCACAATAAAAGGCACTTTTGCTGCCTTAGCTTCTGCAGCAATTGCTTTTAAATCCAAAACATCAAGCTTTGGATTTCCCAATGATTCTGCAAAAATAGCACGTGTGTTTTCTTGTACTGCTTTCCCAAAGTTACTTGGGTCGTCTGGGTCAACAAAAGTGGTGGTGATCCCTAATCGAGGTAGGGTAACGCTTAAGAGGTTATAGGTACCACCATATAAACTATTCGATGCAACAATATGGTCCCCAGCTTTCAACAATACCATTAAAGCAGTAGCGATTGCCGATGTACCCGAAGCCGTTGTCACGGCAGCAATTCCTCCTTCAAGCGCGGCTAAACGTTGCTCAAGCGCGTCGTTAGTTGGGTTGTTTAAACGGGTGTAAATGTATCCCGGTTCTGCCAATGAAAATAGATTAGCAGCGTGTTCCGCACTATCAAAAACATAAGCAGTTGATTGATAAATGGGAACTGCACGGGTTCCTTGTGTGTTTTTAGTCGTGTGACCTGCGTGCAAACTGTTGGTTTTGAATCCTAAGCTCATTATTCTTTTTTTTCGTGGGCAAATTTAAGTCTAGAAAAACTAAATACCAAATAAAACCTATAAAGTTTATAGGGATTAAATGGTTTGCTAAAAAAATGTATATTTGGATGGACCAAAAACAGTTGAAAAATTGATTTCAAAAAAATGTAAATACGCGATCAAAGCCTTGCTCTACTTGGCCGATAACCAAAGTGAGGAACGCTCTATATTTTCAACTGAAATCGCAGAGAAAGAAAAGATACCTCAAAAATTCCTCGAGACTATTTTGCGGGAATTACGGAACTTTCAATTACTACAAAGTAGAAGGGGAAAAACAGGTGGTTACCGTTTAATCAAACAACCATCTGAAATAAAATTAGCCGACTTAATGCGTATGATGGACGGCCCCATCGCTTTATTGCCGTGCGTCTCCTTAAATTATTACGCTACATGTGATGAATGCGACGAAACGACCTGCACCATCAAACCCGTTTTTGAAAAAGTACGTGATGAAACCCTAGCCATTCTTGGGAACACAACCATCGAAATGATGCGGGAATAAAATTAAACTTTTGTTCTTTTCCACTTTCCCAAACTAAAGTAGTAAGCACTGACTAAGGTCAAAAGAATTTCAGCAGAAACGATCGCTACCATAACACCCACAGGACCCCACGCTAAGGTCATAGCCGTAAAATAGGCCAGGGGCAATTGGAACATCCAAAAGCACACCAAGTTGATGTAGGTAGGCGTTTTAGTGTCTCCAGCACCATTGAAAGATTGTATTAACACCATACCAAAGGCGTAAAAAACATAGCCCAAAGCAAAAACCCGCAGGCAAAGGCTAGCGGTTTCTATTACTTGGGGAACGGGGGAGAAAAAGCTTACGATTGGCTTGGACCAAATCAGGAAAATTATCGAGAGTGTACCCATGAACAACGCATTGTATTTTCCTGTTTGCCATACTGCTTTCTCTGCGCGTTCGGGAGCATTGGCGCCCAAGTTCTGCCCTACCAAAGTCGCAGCCGCATTGCTGAGTCCCCAAGCAGGCATCAAACAAAATATCACGATGCGGATGGCGATGGTGTAGCCCGCCAAAACCTCACTTCCAAATTCCGACATGATACGCATTAAAAACACCCAACTGGAGGTGCCAATCAAGAATTGTCCAATGCCTCCCCACGAAATACGGATGAGGTTAGCCACAATTGCCAATTGCAGTTTGAGATGTCGAAACGCCAACTGTATCCTGCTTTTGCCCAGCCAAAGCAGCAAAAGTTGCAAAACTACTGCAGACCCTCTCCCAATGGTGGTTGCCACGGCTGCCCCTTTTACTCCAAGCTCTGGAAAGGGACCTAAACCAAAAATAAAGAGTGGGTCAAGAACAATATTTAATCCATTAGAGAAAATCAAGACCCACATGGCATAGGAGGCATTACCCGCCCCACGAAAGATGGCATTGATGAGAAAAAGCAGCACTATGGTGATATTTCCCCCAATCAAGATTTGGGTGTATTGATAGCCTTCTTCAATTAAATCAGGAGCGGCTTTCATCAACCCGAGGATTTCTTTGGCATAGAAAATACCCGCCAAGCTAAATACAGTACTTACCCCCAAACCGAGGTAGATGACCTGCGTGGCTGCATGCTTTGCGCCCTCATGATTTCCTTCTCCAACCCTTCGGGCAATAACAGCTGTGGCTGCCATGCTAATCCCTACGGCAACTGCATAAATGAGACTAATAACAGATTCGGTTAAACCTATGGTCGCAACAGCATTAGTGCTCACTTGAGAGACAAAATAAATGTCCACCAAAGCAAAGACCGATTCCATAAGCATTTCAAAAACCATGGGAATGGCCAGCAAGAAAATAGCCTTGTTCAATGACCCTTGGGTATAGTCATATTCCTTTCCTCGGAGGGCATCTTTGAGCAGTGTCCACCAGTTGGGGCGTTGTGATGGGTGTTTTGTCATAACACCACAAGTATAACAAATTTTTACAAGCCGCTAATGTAGCTTCCCAAAGCATCTTTGAATTGAAAGCCTTCAAGGGTGCGGTACTTGTTTAAACGTTTGTTGGCTTCAAGCCCCCACAGCAGAAATTCCATCATAAAATGACGGTCTTTCGCTTCACAATCGGGTTGGTGTTTCTCGAGTATGTTTTTAATGTCTGGAATATTTTCCAAAGTATCTTGATACAGGCCGTTATCTAAAGTGTCTTCCAAGAACAGTTCATTGTCGCTAAAGAACCAGCCCAAGAGTTCGTCGTAGGGCCCAACTTCATCTTGTTTTTCCAATTTTTTTATTTCGGGAAAATAGAGTGGGAAAAGGCTTTTACAGGCTTGCGAAATCAAGTGGTAGGAAATTTGTTCGGCTCCTTCTTGTTCTCCTTCATAGACCAATTCCACCTTCCCGTTGATAGCGGGAATCACCCCTAGAAAATCAGACATACGCAGTGAGGTGGTCTCTTCTCCCGAAATCAACAAACGTCGTTCGGCTGTACTGATGAGGTTTTCAAATGCTGTAATACTCATGCGCGCACTCACCCCACTTTTGGCATCGACATATTCGCTTTTTCGCGCTTCAAAACCAATTTGTTCCAAGAGTTCTCGTGCCAGTTCTGGAATGTGAATCTTTTCTTTGGTGTCTTCTTCTAGCTGTACCTCTTGTTCGGTTATAGCTTTTGCTATTTCTCGATTGTGTGGGTAGTGGGTCAATATTTGTGAACCAATACGATCTTTTAACGGAGTAACAATACTTCCTCTATTGGTGTAATCTTCTGGGTTGGCTGTAAAAATGATTTGAGTTTCGATGGGCAAACGCAACTTAAACCCGCGAATTTGGATTTCTTTCTCCTGTAAAATGGAGAATAAAGCCACTTGAATGCGCGCTTGCAAGTCGGGCAATTCGTTGAGCACAAAAATACAACGGTGTGCACGCGGGATCATTCCGAAGTGGATGACCCGTTCATCGGCATAAGAGAGTTTTAAATTGGCTGCTTTAATGGGGTCAACATCTCCAATCAAATCGGCAACCGTAACATCGGGTGTCGCTAGCTTTTCAAAAAAGCGATCGTCGCGATGCAGCCATTCAATTGGGGTGTCATCGCCTTTTTCTGCAATAAGCTCTTTCGCTTCTCGACTGATGGGCGCTAGTGGATCATCGTTAATTTCAGAACCGGCTACAACGGGAACCCATTCATCTAACAACTGCGTCATCTGTCTGGCCAGTCGGGTCTTTGCTTGTCCTCTTAAGCCCAATAAGTTGATGTTGTGCCCTGAAAGTAGCGCGCGTTCCACATCGGGAATAACGGTGTTTTCATAGCCGATTAATCCCTCAAAAGTAGGAATGCCTTCCTTGAGCCTATGACGAAGGTTTTTGGCCAATTCGTCTTGTATGCTTTGCGGGTGATAGTCGGTTTTCTTGAGTGCCCCAAGGGTGGTAATTTCAGGTGAATTCATAGCGTTCTTATTCTAAGCGTTTTTTTCTGTTTTTTTCATAGTCTTCAAAGATCATTTCCCCCAACCCTTTTAGTCCCGTAAAAAAGGCCTTCCCGCGATTGGCTTCGGTAAAGGTGCGTACAAACTGTTGCAAATAGGGGTCTTGAGCAATCATAAAAGTGGTGATGGGAATGTGTAATTTTTTGGCTTGTCGAGCCATGTTGTAGCACTTTTCAACGATGGTGTCATCGAGGCCAACACTGTTTTTATAATAGCTACCGTCGGGTAATTTTAAGCAACTGGGCTTCCCGTCGGTAATCATAAAGATTTGTTTGTTGCTGTTCTTTTTTCGACGCAAGATATCCATGGCCAATTCTAGTCCAGCAACGGTATTGGTGTGAAAAGGTCCCACTTCGAGATAGGGGACTTCTTTCAGGGAAATGGGCCAAGCATCATTTCCAAAAACCAAAATATCTAAGGTGTCTTTGGGGTAGCGGGTAGTAATGAGTTCTGCCAATGCCATGGCGACTTTTTTAGCAGGAGTAATGCGATCTTCTCCATAGAGAATCATACTGTGGCTAATGTCGATCATTAAAACCGTACTCATTTGGGTTTTAAAGAAGCTGTCTTCTACCACTAAATCATCGTGTTGCAAGGTGAAATCTTGACCCACCGAACGAATTTGCGCATTTTTAATGCTTTGGGTCATGTCGATTTTCTCAAGGGCATCGCCAAATTGATAGGCTTTGAACTCCCCAGTATTGTCTTCTCCTTGTCCTAGCTTTTTTGTTTTGTGATTTCCAGAAGTAGAGAGTTTGAGCTTCCCAAAAATTTGTTTGAGGGCGTGCTCGCGCAACAGTTTTTCTGTTTTTGGCGTAAGTGCCATGCCTTCTCCACCACCTGTTCCGCTTCCTTTAGGCTGGATGTAGGCTTTTTTCAATAAATCTTCTACAAAATCATCGATGGTGTAATCTTCATCGGTCAGTTGATATTCCTTGTCGAGTTCTCGCAACCAGTCAATGGCTTCGTCGAAATCGCCAGAGGTGTGGGTAATGAGTTCCTTAAAGATCTCAAAGAGACGTTCAAAAGGGCTTTGTTCTTTTGCACGCGCTTTGGTAAACCGAATTCCAAGGGAAGTGATTTCATATTTCATAGCCCTTAAAATTACAGATTTTTAATGAGTCTTTTTAAAATGATTACTCTTTCATGCAAAAGCATTGTTTATCAGTTAAAATCGCTATATTTGCAGCACATTCTAAACAAAACGATTGGAAGACTTATGGTCTTCTTTTTTTTTGATATGAGTTTTAAAGCACAAGTCGAGGCATTGGTTCAGGAAGCACTAGAGGAAAACCCTAGTTTGTTTCTCATTGACTTTAGTGTTGGTGGGGACAATAGCATTCGCATTTTACTCGATGGTGATGAGGGTGTCTCGCTCGAAGCTTGCATGCAAGTGAGCCGAAAAGTAGAACACAATCTCGATCGTGAGGAAAACGATTTCTCCATTGAAGTGAGTTCTTGTGGTATAGGATCACCCTTGACCATGGCGCGTCAGTTCAAGAAAAACGTCAATCGTAAACTAGAAGTACTTGACCAAGAAGACAAACTTGTTCAAGGCACCCTGACAGAAGCAAACGATGAATCGTTTACCCTGCAGTGGAAGGCCAGAGAGCCCAAACCCGTTGGTAAAGGAAAAGTAACCGTTACCAAAACAAAAGAATTTCAATACGGCATGTATAAAAACGCCAAAGTAATCGTATCTATTTAAGCATTTAGTTATGGAGAATTTAGCATTAATCGATTCATTTTCAGAGTTTAAAGACGAAAAACTCATTGATCGTGTAACGCTGATGGTCATCTTGGAAGAAGTCTTCCGCAACACCTTAAAACGCAAGTTTGGTTCCGATGACAATTTTGACATCATCATTAACCCAGACAAGGGAGATTTAGAAATTTGGCGTAATCGTATTGTAGTCGCCAATGGAGAAGTGGAAGATCCCAATCAAGAAATTGAATTGAGTGAAGCTCAAAAAATCGAGCCTGACTTTGAGGTAGGGGAAGACGTTTCGGAAGAAGTAAAATTGGTGGACCTAGGACGCCGCTCTATTTTGACCCTGCGCCAAAATCTAGTGGCTAAAATTCACGAGCACGATTCGACCAATATTTTCAAACAATTTAAAGAACTCGAAGGAGAATTGTACACCGCCGAGGTGCACCATATTCGTTCACGCGAAGTAATTTTACTTGACGACGAGGGGAATGAATTAATTCTACCGAAAGATCGTCAGATTGGTTCTGACTTTTACCGCAAGGGCGACAATGTTCGCGGAATTATCGAAAGTGTTGAGTTAAGAGGGAATAAACCACGTATTCTCTTTTCACGTACCTCGCCTAAGTTCCTCGAGAAATTATTTGAGCAAGAAATTCCCGAAGTATTCGACGGTTTGATCAACATCAAAAAAGCAGTTCGTATTCCAGGAGACAAAGCCAAAGTGGCGGTAGATTCTTATGACGACCGCATTGATCCAGTTGGAGCTTGTGTGGGAATGAAAGGCTCTCGTATTCACGGAATTGTTCGCGAGTTGGGGAATGAAAACATCGACGTAATCAATTACACCAACAACTTGCAGTTGTTCATTACACGTGCATTATCTCCTGCTAAGGTCAACTCTTTGAAAATCGATGAGGAGAACAAGCGAGTACAAGTATTCCTTAACCCGGAAGAGGTATCCAAGGCCATTGGTCGAGGTGGAAATAACATCCGTTTGGCAGGGCAACTCACCGGTTTTGAAATCGACGTTTACCGTGAAGGAATGGAAGAAGACGTTGAATTGACCGAGTTCTCTGATGAGATCGAAGGCTGGGTAATCGAAGAGTTCCAAAAAGTTGGACTCGATACCGCCAAGAGTGTCTTGGAACTTGACGTTGCAGAATTGATAAAACGCACCGACCTCGAAGATGAAACCATCGAAGAAGTCCTTAAAATTTTGAAAGAAGAATTCGAAGAATAGAGATAGGAATATTTTTCTATTTTTGATATCGCATAAACACATCTATGTCAAACCAACCCACATTGCGCCTTAACAAAGTTCTTCGTGAGCTCAACATCTCGCTTGACCGAGCTGTTGAATACCTCTCACAGAAGGGGCATGAGATTGAAGCGCGTCCAACCACTAAAATTTCTCAAGAAGTCTATAAAGTGCTTCTGGACGAATTCGAGACCGATAAATCCAAGCGAGATGCATCGGCCGAGATTAGTGAGGAAAAGCGAAAAGAGAAGGAGAGCCTACGCCTAGAGCAAGAACGTCTAGAACAGGAAAAGTTAGAGCGTGAAAAAGCCAAGCAAGAGGTCATCAAAGCGCGTGCTGAGCTTCAAAAACCAAAGGCGGTTGGTAAAATTGATTTAGCGCCTAAGGCGGAAAAAGAAAAACCCCAAGCGGAGAAACCCAAAGCGGAAGAAACTCCTGCTCCTGAAAAAGCTGCTCCAGCTCCCGCGGTCGAAGCGAAGGTGGAAGAGCCAAAAGCAGAAAAGCCCGTAGCTGAAAAGCCTGAGGTAGAAAAGCCTAAAGCCGCAGAAGCGCCTAAAGTAGAAGCAGCAGCACCCGCAGCAGAAACTCCACCAGCTGAAGGAGAAAAAATAGCCACACAATACACCAAGTTAACCGGTCCAAAAAAGACCGGACAAACCATTGATCTCAATCGTTTTAAAGAGAAAGAGAAAAGTGTAGAAGAGGCGCGTAAGAAAAAACGCAAGCGCATCAGCAAAGAAGCTCCCGGCGGAGGACGTGCGGGGAATAATGCTGGGCGTAAACCAGGGCAAAAACAACGCAATCGTCCGCAAACGGTAGCGAAAGTTGAGCCAACAGAAGAAGAAGTACAAAAGCAAATTAGAGAAACCCTTGAAAAACTTCAAGGGAAGTCGAATAAGTCGAAAGGGGCGAAGTATCGTCGTGACAAACGTGTGCAACACCGTCAAAAAACGGAAGACGAACTAGCACAACAAGAAGCAGAAAGCAAAGTATTGAAGGTAACCGAATTCATTACCGTGGGAGAAATCGCCACTTTGATGGAAGTAGGGGGAACCGAAATCATTTCTGCTTGTATGAGTTTAGGAATCATGGTAACCATGAACCAACGTCTCGATGCTGAAACCTTGAGTATTGTTGCAGAAGAATTTGGCTACAAAGTTGAATTCGTCAAGAGTGATTTGGAAGAAACATTCGAAGAAGAAGTCGAAGAAGATGCAGCTGACTTAACCCACCGTGCGCCTATCGTTACTGTAATGGGTCACGTAGATCACGGGAAAACTTCCTTATTGGATTACATCCGCGAAGAGAATGTAATCGCAGGAGAATCTGGGGGAATTACCCAGCACATTGGAGCTTACTCGGTTACCCTAAAGAGCGATCAAAAGATTACGTTCTTAGATACACCTGGTCACGAAGCCTTTACCGCCATGCGTGCGCGTGGGGCGCAAGTGACCGATATCGCCATTATTGTAATTGCCGCAGATGATGACATCATGCCGCAAACAAAAGAGGCCATTAGCCACGCACAAGCAGCTGGAGTGCCCATTATTTTTGCGATTAACAAAGTCGATAAGCAAACTGCCAACCCCGATAAGATCAAGGAGCGTTTAGCCTCCATGAATTTAATGGTCGAAGAATGGGGCGGTAAAATACAGTCGCAAGACATTTCTGCACTTAAAGGAACTGGAGTAGAAGAATTACTTGAAAAAGTATTGCTTGAAGCAGAATTACTCGAACTTAAAGCCAACCCCAACCGCAAGTCTAAAGGAACAGTGGTTGAAGCCTATTTGGATAAAGGAAGAGGATATGTCTCTACCATTCTAGTGCAAACGGGAACCCTAAAGATTGGGGATTATATACTCGCTGGGAAACACAGCGGAAAAGTAAAAGCCATGTTCGACGAGCGTGGGAACCATGTGGACGAAGCACCGCCTTCAACACCTATTTCCATTTTAGGATTAGATGGAGCGCCACAAGCGGGGGACAACTTCAACGTATTGGAAGACGAGCGTGAAGCCAAGCAAATTGCGGCGAAACGCACCCAATTATTACGCGAACAAAACGTGCGTACACAACGCCATATCACACTAGACGAGATTGGTCGACGTATTGCACTTGGAGATTTCCAAGAACTCAACATCATCCTGAAAGGAGATGTGGATGGTTCGGTTGAAGCATTGACCGATTCCCTTCAAAAACTATCGACGGAAGAAATTCAGGTCAATATTATCCACAAAGGAGTAGGAGCCATTACCGAGTCGGATGTACTCTTGGCCTCAGCCTCTGATGCTATTGTTATTGGCTTTAATGTGCGCCCAATGGGGAACGCCCGTGCTGTCGCCGAAAAAGAAGAAATCGATATCCGTTCTTACTCCATCATCTACGATGCAATCAATGATGTGAAAGACGCCATGGAAGGTATGCTTTCACCTGAGATGAAAGAAGAAGTTACCGGTACGGCAGAAATTCGCGAAACGTACAAGATTTCTAAGATTGGAACCATTGCAGGTTGTATGGTAACCTCTGGGAAAATCTACCGCAACAGCGGGGTACGTATTATTCGCGAAGGAATTGTCGTTTACACCGGTGCACTCGCTTCCTTGAAACGATTTAAAGACGATGTGAAAGAAGTGGCCAAAGGCTATGATTGTGGTCTTCAAATCAAGAACTACAACGATATCAAGGTAGAAGATACCATTGAATTCTATCAAGAAGTAGCGGTCAAGAAAACCCTATAAGTTGTTGGGTTCTAGCAAGAAAGCAGAAGGGTAAATCTTTCTAATTTCCTCTAGCTTTTGATTGGCGAGGTTTAAGTTTTTAAATCGTCCAACCCTCACTTTGTAGTTGGGTGTCTCAAAACTCAATTCCGTTTCCCAGTCGGGAAAAGCTGTTGTAAAGTCGTTTAGAATGTTTTTTGCAGCGGTGTAATTTCCATAATACAATTGAATGGCATAGTACTGCGAAGCAAAGACTTCTTTGTTGATTTCTACTTTTCGCTCGATCAAATCGGCGACCTCTTGGGTTGTTTCAATCGTTGCGGGGTTGTTTTGTCCAATCAATTTTTCCGGTGTAAGGAAGAAAATTCCAACCAAAAATACACCTAACGTTAAGCCTGCTTTCATGTTAGCAAAGTAAGCGATTTTTTTCGCTGAAAACGAAAGCTTGAACGGAATTTAACAGCTTATTTAGACTGAGTATAAATTGAACAATTAACCTGTTTTGCTTTCCAAAACGGGGTCTATGTCTTAAATTTGCGTTGGATTTTAGCCCATCAATTTGATGATCTACATTAATATTTATTTATAGCATGAGGAAGATTAACCTTGGCGCTGTACACAAAGTGAAGCATATTTTCATGGTCCTTGTTTTGGGGCTATCGTTTACGCTTAGTGCGCAAGAAGCCGATCCAATCGCAGGTAAAAAATTGTTCAATGCCAATTGTGCAGCCTGTCACAAACTCAATAAAAAAGCAGTTGGTCCAGCCTTGAAAGGAGTCTCGGCTAAGTACGACAAGGAGTGGTTGTATAGCTGGATCAAGAACAGTTCTGCTATGATCAAAGCGGGCGACGCGCAAGCGGTAGCCATTTGGGAGGAGTACAATAAAACGGCCATGACCGCTTTCCCTCAGCTTTCCGATCAAGACATTGATAACATTATCGCTTACACGGATTATACTCCGCCAGCGCCTGCAGCAACTGCAGCAGGACCGGTAGCAGCAGCACCTGCAGGAGATTCGATTTCCAACGACATCATCTTGGGCGCCCTAGCGCTTGTTTTTGCCATTTTGGTGGTGATGTTGATTTTGGTAAACCGTACCCTTAAGAAGATCGCAGCCGCGCAAGGAATCGAGCTTGAGCCTCAAGCAGAAGAAAAAGAAGCACGCCTTCCACTTTGGCAAGCCTTCGCACAAAACCAGTTCTTGGTCATCCTCTCTGTGGTGTTCTTGTTGCTGTCTAGTGCTTACTTCGCTTACGGATTCTTTATGCAAGTAGGGGTTGATCAAGGCTATATGCCCGTTCAGCCAATTCACTACTCGCATAAAATTCACGCGGGTGCCAACCAAATTGAGTGTAAATACTGTCACTCTTCGGCGCGTGTGTCCAAACATTCAGGAATTCCTTCTTTGAACGTTTGTATGAACTGTCACAAAAACATTGCAGAATACAACGGGGAAGAAGATCTAGAAAACGGTTACACCAAAGAATTCTACACCAAAGAGATTAAGAAATTATACGCCGCAGTAGGTTGGGATGAAGAAAACCAACAGTACACGGGGAAAACAGAGCCAGTAAAGTGGGTGCGTATTCACAACCTTCCTGACTTTGTTTACTTCAATCACGCTCAACACGTTCAAGTAGGGCAGATTGAATGTCAAACCTGCCACGGACCAGTGGAAGAAATGGAAATCATGTATCAGTACTCTCCGCTTACAATGGGATGGTGTATCAATTGTCACCGTGAGACCAATGTTAAAGTAGAGAACAACGAGTACTATGCTAAAATACACGAAGCACTCTCTAAAAAGTATGGAGTTGAAAAACTCACTGCCGCTCAAATGGGAGGTTTAGAGTGTGGAAAGTGTCACTATTAATAAGAGCTTAAATAGAAGAATGTCCTATGGCAGCAAATAAAACCTATTGGAAAAATACCGAGCAACTCAATGAGAATTCTCCCATTGTAGACCAGCTTGAGCAAAAAGAATTTGCAGAATATATTCCAGTAAACGAATTTTTAGAAGACAAGGAAGCTTTAGAAGATAGTAGCACATCACGTCGCGATTTCCTAAAGTATGTTGGATTTAGTACTGCTGCTGCTTCATTAGCAGCCTGTGAAGGTCCAGTAATTAAATCTGTTCCTTATGTTGTTCAGCCAGAGCAAATCCGTCCTGGGGTAGCCAATTACTATGCTACTGCCATTGCTGACGGTTTTGATTTCGCTAGCATTTTAATTAAAACAAGAGAAGGTCGCCCAATTAAAGTAGAAAGCAATACCGACGCTCCTGCGCTTGGTGGAGCCAATGCCCGTGTGCATGCTTCAGTGCTTTCTATGTATGACACCCAACGCCTCCAAGGGCCAAAGGCCAATGGTGAGGATGTGAGTTGGGAAGATCTACACACCCAAGTTGGCGCTAAGCTTGCTGCTTTAGCCGCTACGGGGAAAGAAGTGGTCTTGTTAACACAAACTTTTGCAAGTCCAACCACAGCAAAAATCATCGCTGATTTTACTGCTAAATATCCCAACGTAAAACACGTTGCTTTCGATACAGTAGCTTCTGCTGCAGCCATTGACGCTTTTGAAGCCGCTTATGGTGTTCGTGCTTTGGCTGATTATGACTTCAGTAAAGCTGAAGCCATTGTTTCTGTTGGTGCTGATTTCCTTGGTGATTGGCAAGGTGGTGGATATGACAGCGGTTATGCAAAGACACGCGTTCCCCACAAGAACCATGGGAAGGCAGCCATGTCGAAGCATTTCCAATTTGAAGCAAATATGTCGTTGAGTGGTGCAAATGCCGATGTTCGTGTACCTGCAACCCCTTCAGCACAAAAAAATATTTTAGCGCACATTTATGCAGCCATTACAGGGAATGCTGTTAATGGAACCTTGTCTCAAGCGCATCAAGCAAAAGTTGATGCTGCCGTTGCTGCTTTAAAAGCTGCAGGAGACAAAGCAGTAGTGGTGAGCGGAATTGAAGATCAAGGAGCACAAGCCTTAGTATTGGCCATCAACAACGCACTTGGAAGTGTGGTGATGGATGCGGCTAGCCCTCGATTGACACGCTCAGAAAATGGGAGTGAAGTTAAACCCGTTATTGAAAGCGTTATCGCTGGAAAACTAGGAGGTTTGATCACGGTAGGAATTAACCCAGCATTCACTTTACCAGAAGGAGCAGCATTTGCTGAGGGAATAAAGAAACTTGATCTTTCTGTCGCTTTCTCTATGAAAGAAGACGAAACGGCTAGCGCGGCACAATACATTGCAGCTATCCCTCACTACCTAGAAGCTTGGGGAGATTATGAGTTCAAAGCAGGACATTATGCCTTGGCACAGCCAACCATTCGTCCGTTATTTGACACCCTCCAATTCCAAGATGCTTTATTGAAGTGGACAGGAAGTGAAGCTTCTTATTACGAAACAATTCAAAACAACTGGAGTGAAAATATTTTAAGTGAAGCGACTTGGAACAGTGTGCTACACGACGGATATTACAGCGTTTCAGTTGACGCAGAGGTGCGTTATAACGAAACCGATTTAAGTGCTGCTGCTGCAACTTTAGCGAAAGCGCAAGCCAGCGGTCTTGAATTAACCCTTTACACCAAAACAGGAATGGGGGATGGTCAACAAGCCAACAACCCATGGTTGCAAGAATTCCCTGACCCAATTACCCGTGTAACTTGGGACAACTACTTGACCATTGCCGCTGCTGATGCTGCTGCATTGGGCATAAAAAATGTCAATGTTGCCAACGGGGCGCTAAACGGTAGTTACGCTAAAGTAACTGTAGGGGAGACCTCTTTGACTTTGCCGGTAGTAATTCAACCAGGTCAAGCGAAAGGCTCAGTAGGAATTGCATTAGGTTATGGAGAACGCAAAGGGCTTCAAAGCGAAATGCAAGTAGGGGTAAATGCCTATGCTTTCTATAACAACGCAAACCCAGTACAAGAAGTAAGCGTGAGTTTAGCCGATGGTTACCACGAATTTGCTTGTACACAGTTGCACAACACCTTAATGGGACGTGGAGATATCGTAAAAGAAACCACCCTAGAGGTATTCAATACAAAAGACAAAGCCTACTGGAATGCAATTCCTGTAGTATCTAAAAACCACATAGAGGAGCAAGTTACTTCTCCTGAAGTAGACATGTGGCAAGCATTTGATCGTTCTATCGGTCATCACTTTAACTTGTCTATCGACCTGAACGCATGTACAGGTTGTGGGGCTTGTGTGATTGCTTGTCATGCTGAAAACAACGTTCCTGTAGTAGGGAAAGAAGAAGTGCGTAAGTCACGCGATATGCACTGGTTGCGTATTGACCGTTACTACTCTTCTGACGATACCTTCCAAGGCGATGTGGAAACCAAAGAAAACATTGCGGGTATTGGCGACTCATTGACCACTTTTGGTCGTATGGAGCAAGCAGCGGAAAATCCACAAGTGACTTTCCAGCCTGTTATGTGTCAGCACTGTAACCATGCACCTTGTGAAACGGTTTGTCCTGTTGCAGCTTCTTCTCACGGAAGACAAGGGCAAAACCACATGGCGTATAACCGTTGTGTTGGAACACGTTACTGTGCAAACAACTGTCCTTACAAAGTGCGTCGATTCAACTGGTTCTTGTACAACAAAAACGACGAGTTTGATTATCACATGAACAATGACCTTGGTCGTATGGTATTGAACCCTGATGTAGTTGTTCGTTCTAGAGGGGTAATGGAGAAGTGTTCTATGTGTATCCAAATGACACAGAAAACCATTCTCGATGCGAAACTCGAAGGACGCGAAATCAAAGACGGTGAATTCCAAACGGCATGTTCAGCTGCTTGTACAAGTGGAGCAATGACCTTTGGAGACATCAACGACAAGGAAAGTAAAGTTTCCGAATTAAAAGAAAACGATCGTATGTATCACTTGTTGGAGCACGTTGGGACAAAACCTAATGTGATGTATCAAACAAAAGTGAGAAACGTATAATATAACTTAGAAAAAGCAATCGCATATGGCCTCGCATTACGAAGCACCGATTCGAAAACCCCTAGTAACTGGCGATAAATCGTATCACGATATTACCGTTGATGTTGCTGCCCCTGTAGAAGGAATTGCCAACCGCCAATGGTGGATCGTTTTTGGCATCGCACTAACCGCTTTCCTTTGGGGACTTGGATGTATCATTTACACCATCTCTACCGGGATTGGAACCTGGGGATTAAATAAAACTGTTGGTTGGGCATGGGATATTACCAACTTTGTATGGTGGGTAGGTATCGGACACGCCGGAACCTTGATCTCTGCTGTACTTTTATTATTCCGTCAAAAATGGCGTATGGCCATTAACCGTTCGGCGGAAGCTATGACCATTTTCTCGGTGGTACAGGCAGGTTTATTCCCAATTATCCACATGGGTCGCCCTTGGTTGGCTTACTGGGTACTTCCAATTCCAAACGGCTTTGGATCACTATGGGTAAACTTTAACTCTCCACTGCTTTGGGACGTATTTGCGATTTCAACCTATTTATCGGTTTCTCTTGTATTCTGGTGGACGGGTCTATTGCCTGACTTCGCCATGATCCGCGATCGTGCTGTTCGTCCTTTCCAAAAGAAAATCTACTCTTTATTGAGTTTCGGTTGGTCGGGAAGAGCAAAAGATTGGCAACGATTTGAAGAGGTATCTCTTGTTTTAGCCGGTTTAGCAACTCCTCTTGTACTCTCGGTACACACCATCGTATCTTTTGACTTTGCTACTTCGGTAATTCCAGGATGGCACACCACCATCTTCCCGCCTTACTTTGTGGCAGGAGCGATCTTCTCTGGTTTTGCTATGGTAAACACCCTTTTGATCATTATGCGAAAGGTGTCCAATTTAGAAGACTATATCACCATCCAACACATCGAATTGATGAACATTGTAATCATGATTACAGGTTCTATCGTTGGGGTGGCTTACATAACCGAGCTTTTCATCGCATGGTATTCCGGAGTGGAATATGAGCAATATGCTTTCCTTAACCGTGCTACTGGACCTTACTGGTGGGCCTACTGGGCGATGATGACCTGTAACGTATTCTCACCACAGTTCATGTGGTTCAAGAAACTTAGAACTAGCATTATGTTCTCCTTTATTATTTCAATTGTAGTAAACATTGGAATGTGGTTCGAGCGTTTTGTAATCATTGTAACTTCCTTACACCGTGATTACCTTCCATCTTCATGGACGATGTTCTCCCCCACCTTTGTTGACATTGGAATCTTCATTGGAACCATCGGCTTTTTCTTTGTCCTCTTCCTCTTGTATGCAAGAACATTCCCTGTAATTGCACAGGCCGAGGTAAAGACCATTTTGAAATCTTCTGGAGAGAACTATAAAAAATTAAGAGACGGCAATGAGTAATCAAGTTATACACGCATTATACGATGACGATGACACGCTATTAAGCGCAGTCAAAGAAGTACGTGCAAACAAGCACCACATCGAAGAAGTTTATACGCCTTTCCCCGTGCACGGTTTAGACAAAGCCATGGGGTTGAACGAAACGCGTATCGCCATTATGGCCTTTATATACGGTTGTATAGGATTCACCGTAGCTGTGACCATGATCAACTACATCATGATTGTAGATTGGCCACAAAATATTGGGGGAAAACCCAGCTTCAGCTTCCTTGAAAACATGCCGGCTTTTGTCCCTGTTATGTTTGA
>WTJP01000113.1 GCA_011526275.1 Candidatus Arcticimaribacter sp.
CGAAGGTAGGGGGCGATTTGAAATTCAATGTTTTGGTCGATCAATTGCTGGCTAAAGCGTTGGAATACTTCCCAGTCCAACACCACCCCAAAGTGGGGTACAGGCACGGCTTTTCCATCAACTTCATTAAAGTGCTTTAGGCCCTTGTGGTCTTTGTCTTCGTGCAAAACCAATTGGTGCCCAAAGAAGTTGTAATCGGCCCAATGCTCGCTGGAGCGCCCCGGTACACAGCCCAAGACATTCTCGTAAAAATCTTTTGCTGGTTGGAGTTCACTCACCGGAATGGCCAAATGGAAAGGTGCAAGTTTTGCCATACGTAAAGGTACATCTTTTTCATGGAAGGCAAAGAGAAAGTGGTATCTTTGCGGCCATGGAAAGTAGCCTACATGCACAGGTCGAACAAGGAACTGCCTTGCCTTTAATGGAAGCCTTTTACACCCTGCAAGGGGAGGGGTATCATAAAGGAAGTGCGGCCTATTTTATTCGGATAGGCGGCTGCGATGTGGGATGCCATTGGTGCGATGTAAAGGAGAGTTGGGATGCTGAGAAACACCCCCCAACACGCATCGATAGCATTGTTGAGGAAGCAAAAAAATATTCCGACACTATTGTCATTACGGGTGGGGAACCTCTTATGTGGGACATGGCGCCCTTAACTGCTGCGCTGCAAGCGGCAGGAATGAAAATTCATATAGAGACCTCTGGGGCATACTCCATTACGGGACACTGGGATTGGTTTTGTCTTTCCCCAAAGAAAAATAAACTCCCTACGGCAGAGGCGGCTGCCCGTGCCGATGAACTCAAAGTGATTGTGTACAACAAAGACGATTTTCGCTTTGCCGAAGAACAGGCTAAAACAGTAGGGGAAGACTGCGTGCTCTACCTTCAGCCCGAGTGGAGTAAACGCGATCAAATGATGCCTTTGATGGTCGATTATGTCTTGGCCAATCCCAAATGGAAGGTTTCTTTACAAACCCACAAATACCTTAAGATCCCTTAATGCTTAAACGCGCGAGGTAGTCGTGATTGGGTCCGTCGAGTACTTTTTCACATGCTAAGCCAGCCTGCATTGCAGCGGTTGTTAGGTGGTCAAAATCGAGATACAGCCAAGGAAATTCTTCTTCTTTTCCGTCAAACCGAATTCCGTAGTCCAATTCGCCGTAATAGGTTTCGGCCATTTGCCAGTCGAGTTGTTCCTCTTCCGGAAAAAGATAGATGAGGTCAGATGAATCGACGAGAATTTGACCGTTGGGTTTCAAAAGTTGTTTGAGGTGAAGCAACAGCGGTAGTACCCCCTTAAAATCTTGTGCTACCCCCAAGCCGTTCATCAAGAGCAACAGGGTGTCGAATTGTTCTTTGTCGAATGCTAAAATCGATTGACAATGAAGGCTTTTTACTCCGCGTTGTTGGGCTACCTCGATGGCCCCAGCCGAACGATCGATACCTACCACTTCTAGGCCTTTTTCATTTTGAAGGTAAAGGCTATGGCTTCCGCTACCGCAGCCCACGTCGAGCACCTTTCCGTGCGCTAATTCCAATGCCTTTTGTTCGATTTTTGGCATGGCCTTGTAGGTGCGGAAAAAATAAGAAAGCGGAACTGGGTCTTCTTCGGTGAGGCTGGTCCAAGTAATTAATTCCTGCTTCCCGGGTTGCTGGTGATAATTCAAGAGGGCTTTCCCAAAGAGATCGTTCAAAATTGCTGTAGTTTTGTAAAAAATGAATGTAGTGGAGGACAAAATCAAGCAATTGCCTCAACGGGCTAAAGATACGGCAAGGGAGACAAAAAGTTTTTTTCAGCGCTTAAAAAAACGTCCACCCAAGCAATTAGATGCTGTAGTAGGTGAAATCCACGATGAGGTTTTTGAACAAACAAATTGTTTGTCTTGTGCCAACTGTTGTAAAACTACGGGTCCATTGTTTGAGAAAAAAGACATTGCGCGTATTGCAAAATTCCTGCGTTTAAAACCGGCTGAATTTGAAGCACAATATTTACGCATCGATGAAGACAACGACTGGGTATTGCAGCAAGTCCCCTGTGCTTTTTTGCTGGCCGACAACAGTTGTATGATTTATGAAGTTCGACCGAAAGCCTGTAGAGAATTCCCGCATACCGATCGCCCCAAAATTTACCAAATAGCACAGCACACCCAAAAGAATGTGGCCATTTGTCCTGCGGCTTTTGAAATCGTTGAAAAAATGAAGCAACGCCTACCCTAGTTGGGGTAAAGCAAGTATTGACTTCGCATGCGTTTAAATTCATCCAGCTGCGGCGCCCAACTCGCCCGAATTTCTGCTTCACTCCAGCCTGCTTGAATGGCTTCTTCCAATTTTTTGGTGCCTGCCAAGACCACAAAACGCGCGCTAAAAAAGTTAGCTTGATCGGGGTAAGCAGCATAGGCGTCCATCAGCCATTTTAGCGAGAGTTGATTGAGTCGGGGGGTGTTTTCTAGGTTTTCACCATAACAGGTTTCTCCTTCAAGTTTGGGGTATTTTGCTCCAAAATTAGGTTGAGGTATAAAGCTAAAATCCCCTTTCAATTTTGGATGCCCATAGATTTGAAATTGTTTCTCTGTACCTCGTCCAATGCTGATGGGGGTTTGCTCGAAAAGGCACAAGCTAGGGTAGAGATTAATGGCTGTCGCGTTGGGTAAGTTGGGAGAGGGACGCACGGGTAAATCATAGGCCGTACTGTGGGTGTAGTTTTTGTTTTTAACAACAGTGAGAGCGCATTTCTGCTCGTTGTTTAGCCAGCCCTCACCATTGATCATTTGCGCGAATTCCCCTAGGGTTAAACCATGGACAATGGGGATGGAATGCATGCCCAAAAAGCCTTTGTGTTCCTCTTCCATCACTGGCCCATCGACATAATGCCCGTTGGGGTTAGGACGGTCCAATACCACTAGCGGAATATTGTTTTCGGCACAGGCTTCCATGACCAAGTGCAGGGTGGAGAGGTAGGTGTAAAATCGTACCCCCACGTCTTGCAAATCGAATAACATAAGGTCAATGTTCTCCAGCTGCTTTTTTTGCGGTTTTCTGTTTTTTCCATGCAAGGAAACAATGGGTAATTGGGTAAGGGAATCTATTTCGTCTTTAATGATGGCACCATTGTCTTCTTTGCTGCGGAAGCCGTGTTCGGGAGCAAAGATTTTTTGCACCTCAATGTGGTGAGCGAGTAAAGAATCGATTAAGTGAGTTGCTTTACCGTTGTGATAAATTTCACTGGCAGCATGAGCGACTACCCCAATTTTCTTTCCTTGAAGCAGGGGAAGGTAGCCTTGTGTGTCTTGCGCTCCGGGTAGGATTTGAGCCGAAATTGAATTCCCCCATAAGAGAAGCACAAGCCAAAGGGAGAAAACTGTATTTTTGGAGGAAGCAAAAGAAATCATCATTTGAGGTTTGAATATTTTTTAGCGCAACGCATGCGGTCGTCTTCCAGCGAAAGTACGGTTTCAGCGCGGATTATAAAAATAGCTGTTGTGGCGATTGCCCTCGGTATGATCATGATTCTAATTGCGCTGGGGAGTAGCCTAGGCTTGCAAAAGGAAATCAAAAACAAAACAATTGCACTGAGTGGTGATTTGCGCATTGCCCCCTTTGAAAACAATAATTCCACACTTTCAATACGTCCTATTGACACCTTGGAATTGCAAAAGCAACTGTGGGAAGATGCTGCAAAAATTAAGCACGCCTATCCCTTTATTGCCAAAGGAGTTTTGTTGAAAACCAAACAGGAATTTGAAGGCGCAGTTGTGAAGGGCGTATCTTCTGCTTTTCCTTGGGAGAAATTACAGCCTTATTTGGTGGAGGGTGAATACCCCAACTTTGGAGATACCTTGTCGAAAGACATTGTCTTGTCGCAAAGCTTAGCCCAAAAATTACAACTTGCATTAGGCGATCGTGTAACGGCCTATTTTCAGCAAGAAAACGAAGGAAGTATTCCTCGGGTGCGTTACTTCAACTTAAAAGCCATCTATCAAACGGGTTTCCCTGAATTTGATGACAATTTTGTTTTTGCCGACCTGCGTCATCTGCAGCGCATCAATAGATGGTCGTCTTCGCAAATTGGGGGGATGGAATTGTTTTTAACGCCAACGGTCAATGTAGATACCTTTGCAGAAGAGGTCTATGGGGTACTGCCTCCACACATTGATGTGCAAACCGCCCAACAACGTTATCAAAGCATTTTCGATTGGATCGCTGTTTTTGATTTTAATGTGCTTATTATTTTAGTCATTATGATTTTGGTGGGAACCCTCAACATGGCTACTGCATTGTTGGTGTTGATACTTGAACGTTCACGAATGATAGGCGTGTTGAAGTCCATGGGAGCATCTAATCTTCAAATTCAAAAATTGTTTTTGTTCAATGCGGTCTATAT
>WTJP01000061.1 GCA_011526275.1 Candidatus Arcticimaribacter sp.
GTATCCCGCTGAAAAGGGTTAAAAGTGGAACTACAATTATCGGTCGAATCAAGGACACCATCGTCGTCGGCATCCTGTGCATGGGCAATAAACCCCACGCATAAAAGAAATACGATATGCCAACCTCTTTTAATAATAATAGTTAATAACTATTAATATTAACGATAAGGTTTTGACATTTATTGTTTTAAATCAGGAAGAATGATCGCTTACAATCTTCCATGCTCCCTCAATTTTTCGGAATAATAAAGTGAAGTGTCCCGTAGGAGTATCTTGGGCTCTCACCAAGGTGAATTTCCCTACTACTTGTATGGTGTTTTCATCCCATTGTTTGAGAAATAACAAATCAAAATGAAGCTTCCCCATGGCGGCTTGGTCGGGATAGCTTTTCTTATACCGCTCGAGTGTATTTAAATAGCCGTAGGTAGGCCCTTTACTTCCTGTAAACACAAGGTTTTCGTTCTGCCAATACCCTTCCATAAAGGTGGGTATATCCCCTTCATTCCAAGCTTTTTCTTGCTGACTCATGATGGTTCGCACGGCTTTTAAATCTTGATTTTCTTCCTGTTTTTGCGAAAAACACGGATGTACTGCCAGGAGAAAAAGAAAGGATAATGCAACGTTCTTCATTTACTTCAATTTTTAATGTTTGTTTTCAAATTAGGGAAAATCACAATCAAAGTGACGCTCTGCGTGCAATTTAACATTTGGGGGTCTTAATCTTTTGTTAAAAAAACGCTATATTTAGATGCTATATTTGACAAAACCAAACAAAATGAGACAATACAATTTTCCTAAAAAATTAATTGCTGCCCTAATATTATGTGGCTTTATCGGTTGCCAAGAAGCACCCAAAGAAGATAAAACCGTGGTAGTGCAAGGAAATATTGAAGCAGACACTACTTGGACTGCTGATAAAAATTATGTTTTAGATCAACAGGTCACTGTTCCAGCCGGTGTTACGCTAACCATTGAACCAGGAACTGTAATTAAAGCCAATGCTGGAGAAGCACCCTCAGTTTCAATGCTTGTCGTTGCCCGCGGGGGAAAAATTATGGCTAAAGGAACAGCTGAAGCACCTATTATCTTTACCTCCATTAACGATAATTTAGATAAAGAAAACAATATTGCCTCTGCCCTCAACCAAGAAGACGTTGGCCTTTGGGGAGGTATCATCATTCTGGGGAATGCGCCCGTTTCACTTGCTAACGGTGACAAGGAAACGTTCTATGTAGGCCTTGACCCTAATGAAAAGTCGAGCTACTACGGAGGGGACCAAAATGAGGACAATTCAGGAGAGATGGAATATGTTTCTATTCGCCACGGAGGAATCTTTATTGGAACGGGTAGTGAATCTAACGGTCTCACCCTATGCGGGGTTGGCGCAAACACAAAAATCAGTCACCTAGAAATTTATGCTAACCAAGACGATGGAATCGAACTCTTTGGTGGTAGTGTAAACGTAAGCAACCTCATTGTTCACGCCAGTGGAGACGATGCGATTGATATCGACGAAGGCTATACAGGAACCATTTCTAACTTCTTGGTAGAGTTAACCGAACGTTCAGATAATGCCCTTGAAATTAGTGGAGGACAAGGCGAAAGCGCTGGAGCTTTTACTTTGTCTAATGGTACCATTGACGGTGGTGGATTGGAAGAAGGAAATGTATATTCTATCGACGAAAAAGCCGAAGGTAAAATCAATAACATTCTTGCTAAAAATGTAAATGAGGGGGCGGCTATGATCGCTTCTAACGAAAAGGTAACCGTTGAAAAAAGTGAAGAACAGCAAGCCGAACTCAATTTTGATTGGGCAAGAGCAAGACAAAAGTAAAACGGAAAATAAATATTCTTCAAAAGAGAGCTTCGGCTCTCTTTTTTTATTCCTCTAAATGAAGTGCATCGAATGAACGCAATTCATTATCATAAAAATAAATCAATTGAATGGGGCGACAACACACCTCGCAGTCTTCTACATAATGTTGTTCTTCATTTACCGATTCGAGTAGCATAGAAATTGTCTCCCAACAATAAGGGCATTGAAAAAAGTGTTCGTACATCAGCCTTCCATTTCCATTAATTCTTCCGTTGTTTTTTCCCAGTCTTCCATAGCAGCAGTTAAACGATCTTTCTTTTGGGTGTAGTGATCAAAGAAATTTGGTTGAGCAATAGTAGCGTCATAGTTGATTTCCAATTCGAAATCAATCGCTTTAATTTCCTTTTCCAAATCGGCTATTTTCGCTTCCAGTTTCGATTGTTTGTTCTTCAGCGATTTTAATCGTTTTTGCTGCTGGTAATCGTTCTCTCCCCCAGTTGGTTTTTTCTTCACCTCTTTTTCTACCCGCTCTAAATCCACGAGAGAATCCAGTTTCTTTTGTTCCAAATAAAACTGAACATCGCCGAGGTATTCTTTTAAGCGATGGTCTTTAAACTCTACTACTCTATCGCTCAGGCCTTGTAAAAAGTCCCGGTCGTGCGAGATGAGAATCAGTGTACCTTCAAACTTCTTTAGGGCTTCTTTCAAAACATTTTTGGAACGAATATCCAAGTGGTTGGTGGGCTCGTCCATCACCAATACATTGAAAGGGGATAACAATAACTTACAAAGTGCCAAACGGTTGCGTTCTCCTCCCGAAAGGACTTTTACTTTCTTCTCTACATCGTCTCCGCGAAACATAAATGCTCCCAACATATCCCGGACACGAGATCGGTTCTCATCGGTTGCTGCCTCCTCCATGGTTTCGAGTAAACTCAAATCCCCATCGAGGTATTCGGCTTGATTTTGTGCAAAATAGCCCAGTAATACATTGTGACCCAACTCGCTTTTCCCTTCGAAATCTATTTCATTGACAATGATTTTCGCCAAGGTGGATTTCCCTTGCCCATTTTGTCCAACAAAGGCTGTTTTTGTTCCGCGTTCTATTTCCAGATCAACGGTTTTTAAGACGTGTTTTGTACCGTAACTTTTCGATACGCCTTCAGCCCGCAAAACCACTTTTCCCGGTTGTTGGGCTACAGGGAAGCGTAATTTCATTGCCGTAGTGTCTTCCACATCGACTTCGATACGCTCTATTTTATCTAATTTTTTTATCAGCGATTGAGCCATGGCAGCTTTAGAAGCTTTCGCTCGAAACCGTTCGATCAATTTTTCAGTTTGTTCGATTTCTTTCGCCTGATTCTTTTGGGCTGCACGCTGTTGGGTCATAATTTCTTCCCGCAACAGCATATAGTCGGAATAGGCCTTTTTATAATCGTATATACGTCCTCCTACAATTTCAATGGTTCTATTGGAAGTATGGTCGAGAAACATTTTATCGTGTGAAACCAAAACAACAGCCCCGCGGTATTTGGTCAAGAATTCTTCTAACCAAATAATTGACTCGATGTCCAAGTGGTTGGTCGGCTCATCGAGCAACAACACATCGTGGTCTTGCAAGAGGAGCTTCGCCAACTCAATACGCATACGCCAACCGCCAGAGAAGGTATCGGTCTTTTTGTCAAAATCGGCAGCTTTAAAACCCAAGCCTTGCAGAATTCGCTCGGTGGTTCCTTGATAATTATATCCCCCAATTAAAGCATAACGCTCGGTCAAATCATTCAATGAAATGATGAGTTGATTGTATTCTTCCGACTCATAATCGGTTCTGCTAGCAAGCGCTTGATTCACCTCCTCCATCTCTGCTTCCAGCTGTTTGATCTCGGTAAAAGCTTGATACGCTTCTTCTAAAACCGTTCTCCCCTTTTCAAAATCGATGTCCTGACGTAAGAAACCTACACTTAGGTTTTTTTCTGTAGCGATACTTCCTGCAGTGGGCTCATTATCTCGCGCAATTAAATGCAAAAGCGTTGATTTACCGGCTCCATTTTTACCCACAAGACCCACACGGTCCCCGGCTCCTAAGCGAAAAGAAATTTCGTTGAATAAGGTTTCGCCTCCAAAAGAAACAGTCACGTTTTGTACGCTCAGCATAAAGTCAATTTGCTACAAAATTGCGGAAAAAAAACTGGATTTAACCCTTTTTTTGAAAGCGATCAATATGAACTTCATCCATTAATGCCCTACCTTCTTCAATGGATGAATACAGCCACTTTGCTGCCAATGGAGCGGTTAATACTCCCCGTGAACCCATCCCATTTAAAACATACATATTGGGATGATTTGGATGTGCTCCCAAAAGTGGACGCCGGTCCTTGACCGTTGGTCGTATATGCGTGACATGCTTTTCTATAGTGAAAGGGACATCGATCATTTTAGCGATCTTTTCGAGTAACCATTGCTTCCCTTTTTCGGTTGTTTGAAGGGTTTTATCGTGCTGTTCGAAAGATGCACCCGCCCAATATAAATCTTCGCCCAATGGAGCAATAAATATAGGGCCCTTCA
>WTJP01000131.1 GCA_011526275.1 Candidatus Arcticimaribacter sp.
AAAGCTTCAAAAGCACGCATGTCCAATGTCCCCGCTTGGGTCATTGGGATAACCTTTAAAACCGCTCCTGTTTTTTCACACAACATTTGCCAAGGCACGATATTGGAATGGTGTTCCATGGCGGAAACCAACAACTCATCTCCTGCTTTAAGTAAACTAGCGTAACCTGAAGCTATGATGTTTATACTGTGGGTTGTCCCAGAGGTGAGAATAATTTCGTGTGCTTTGGCTGCATTGAAATGCTCCTGAATTTTTTGTCGTGCAACCTCATAGGCATCCGTAGCTTCTTGACTCAAGGAGTGCACTCCCCGGTGAATATTTGCGTTGTAATTGCTGTAGTAATCGACAATCACATCGATTACAGCCTGCGGGGTTTGTGAGGTCGCGGCATTGTCGAAATAGACCAAAGGCTGTTGATTGACTTCTCGCTTTAAAATGGGAAAGTCAGCGCGAACCTTAGCGACATCGAAAGCCTTATAAGTCATGACCTAAATCTACCCCTAGTTTGTTTGCAATGAGCTTATTGATACGGGTTTTTAAGGCCGGTATCGCTACGCTTTCCAATACGTTATTGGCAAAAGCATAGGTGAGTAATCCTTTGGCTTCTTTCTTGGGGATTCCGCGGGAACGCAAATAAAACAAAGCGTCTTCGTCTAACTGCCCAATCGTACAGCCGTGCGAACACTTAACATCGTCAGCAAAGATTTCCAACTGTGGTTTGGTATTGATCGTCGCTTTGTCGTCTAACAATATATTGTTGTTCTGCTGAAAGGCGTTGGTTTTTTGGGCTATTTGGTCCACATAGATTTTCCCGTTGAACACCCCTACAGCTTTTCCAGCATAAATGCCTTTGTAATCTTGATGACTTTCACAGTTGGGTTGAGCGTGGTTTACCAAAGTATAATGATCCACGTGTTGTTGATCTTCAATAATGGTGATGCCCTTCATGGTGGAATCGATGTGTTCCCCCTCTTGATAGAAATTCAAATTGTTGCGGGTGAGCTGCCCTCCAAAAGAGAAGGTATGTACCTTAACATTGCTATCGCGTTGCTGCGAAATATAGGTGTTGTCTACCAAAGAAGCATCGTCGCGATCGTTCTGAATCTTGTAGTAATCAATTATTGCGTTTTGTTCCGCAAATATCTCGGTTACGGCATTCGTCAATACGGCATGTGCCGATAAACTTTGGTGACGCTCAATAATTTGTACCTGTGCATTTTCCTCTGCAACCACCAAAGAGCGGGGCTGCAACATAAAATCTCCTTGTTCCCCCGTAGAGAAATGAATGATTTGTATGGGTTTTTCCGCAACTACTGATTTCGGAATATAGATGTAGGCTCCCTCACGTGCAAAGGAAGTATTCAAAGCCGTTAGACTATCGTCTTTTTTGGCTACCTGATTAAAGTATTTGTCGATGACTGCTTTGTACTTTGGCTTGTCTAAAGCCGCAGAGAGTAAACAAACGTCAATACCATCGTGAGTAGTGTCCGATAAAAACGGACTGTACACCCCGTCGATAAAGACCACCTTGTAGGAGTCTATTTCATACAAGAAGTATTTCTTAACATCCTTGAGTTCGAGGGTCGTTTCCTTTTTTGGAAAGACGCTGTAGTCCTTTTTAAGCAACTTAGCCAAGGAAGTGTATTTCCAAGCTTCTTCTTTTTTGGTAGGAAAGCCTAACTGCTCAAACGTCTTTAAACTTTCCGTACGCAAGTCGTGTACAGGAGCAGCCAGATCAACGTCCTGCTCCATGACCATAAAAGAAGACAGCAATTTCTCTTTTAACTCCATGCTATGCGTGCTCTTGTTTAATCCAGTCATACCCTTTGGCTTCCAGCTCATGGGCTAATTCTTTGGTCCCTGATTTTACAATGCGTCCGTTGTAGAGTACATGAACAAAATCGGGGACGATATAGTCGAGCAAACGCTGGTAGTGGGTAATAACCACCACGGCGTTGTCTTTGCTTTTCAACTTGTTTACACCGTTGGCTACAATTTTCAGCGCATCGATATCCAATCCTGAATCGGTTTCATCTAGAATCGCCAATTTTGGTTCAAGCATAGCCATTTGAAAGATCTCATTGCGCTTTTTCTCACCTCCTGAAAAACCTTCATTGAGGGAGCGAGACAAAAACTTAGAATCAATTTCTAAAAGCGCTGCTTTTTCACGAATCTTCTTGAGCATTTCGTTTGCAGGCATATCTTCCAAGCCTTGTGCTTTTCGTGAAGCGTTGATGGCTGTTTTGATGAAATTCGTTACGGTAACCCCGGGAATTTCTACAGGATATTGGAAAGACAAAAAGATCCCTTTGTGGGCGCGCTCTTCTGCATCCAATTCAGCTAGGTCTTCCCCATCGAAATTGATGGACCCATTTTCTACTTCATAATCTTCATGACCTGCAATCACGGTCGAGAGGGTACTCTTTCCAGACCCATTGGGGCCCATAATAGCGTGTACTTCGCCTGGGTTGACTTGCAGGTTAATTCCTTTTAAGATTTCCTTTTCTTCTACACTTGCGTGTAGGTCCTTAACTGTTAGCATATTTTGTGTTGATTACCCTACAGATCCTTCGAGGGAGATTTCTAATAATTTTTGTGCCTCTACGGCAAATTCCATGGGAAGTTTATTGAGAACTTCTTTACTGAAACCATTCACGATTAGTGCAATGGCCTTTTCGGTATCGATACCGCGTTGGTTGCAGTAAAATATTTGGTCTTCTCCAATTTTACTGGTGGTCGCTTCGTGCTCGATTTGTGCAGAATTGTTGCGCGCTTCGATGTAGGGGAAAGTATGTGCCCCACAGTCGTTCCCCATCAAAAGAGAATCACATTGCGAAAAGTTACGCGCATTGGTAGCACGTGGATTCACTTGCACTAAGCCGCGATAGCTGTTCTGGGATTTTCCAGCTGAAATTCCTTTAGAAATAATGGTAGAACGGGTGTTTTTCCCTAGATGCACCATTTTTGTTCCCGTATCGGCTTGCTGGAAATTATTGGTCACTGCAATGGAATAAAATTCGCCAATAGAATTATCTCCTTTTAACACACAAGAGGGATACTTCCAGGTTACGGCTGAACCCGTTTCCACTTGCGTCCATGATATTTTCGCATTGGTATGGCAAATTCCGCGTTTGGTAACAAAGTTGAATACACCACCCTTCCCTTCTTTATCGCCAGGGAACCAGTTTTGAACGGTAGAGTATTTGATCTCTGCATCGTCTAAGGCGATGAGTTCAACACAGGCAGCGTGCAATTGATTTTCGTCACGCGATGGCGCGGTACAACCTTCCAAATAGGACACATAACTGCCTTCATCGGCAATCACAAGGGTACGCTCGAACTGCCCAGTTCCGGCTTGATTAATTCGGAAATAGGTCGATAATTCCATGGGGCAACGCACTCCTTTTGGAATGTAACAGAAAGAACCATCGGAAAAAACGGCCGAGTTCAAGGCGGCGTAAAAATTATCTTTTGGCGGAATAACACTTCCAATGTACTTACGCACCAATTCAGGATGTTCTTTAATTGCCTCAGAGATGGAACAGAAAATAATCCCTTTTTCCGCCAAGGTATCGCGGAAGGTCGTGGCAACAGAAACCGAGTCCATCACGATATCTACCGCTACACCTGCCAATTTTTTTTGTTCGTCAATGGAAATACCCAGCTTGTTGAATGTCTCCAACAATTCTGGATCAACCTCGTCTAGGCTATTGTATTTATCTTTCTTCTTTGGTGCAGAATAGTAGGATATCGCCTGAAAATCGGGCTTTTCATAGTGAACATTTGCCCACTCTGGTTCCTCCATTTCTTTCCATGCGGCAAATGCTTGCAATCGCCACTCGGTCATCCATTCTGGCTCTTCCTTGCGTTTTGAAATCGCACGAATAATATCTTCGTTCAATCCAACAGGAAAGGTGTCCGATTCAATATCGGTGTAAAACCCGTATTCGTATTCTTTGGTTTCGAGCTCTTTTTTTAATTCTTCTTCAGTATAGGCCATAACAACATTTTTAGAGCGAAAAACTTTCTCCGCATCCACAGGTTCTATTCGCATTGGGATTGTTGAAAACAAATCCTTTTCCATTTAAACCTCCGGAATATTCTAGGGTCGTACCCACCAAATAAAGCAGGCTTTTTTTATCGACTACAATTTTTACTTGATTATCTTCAAACAGCTGGTCGTTTTCCTGTTGCTGGGCATCGAAGGAAAGGTCGTAAGATAAACCCGAACAGCCGCCGCTTTTTACCCCAACACGCACAAAGGCGCTTTGAGGATCGAAGCCCTCTTCCTGCATTAAAACAGCTACTTTTTCTTTAGCTGAACTAGACACTTTAATCATGGGCGATTACTCGTTTTCTGTTTT
>WTJP01000003.1 GCA_011526275.1 Candidatus Arcticimaribacter sp.
AGGTTCTGGCTAGTTGTCGCCACAGTGTCAGTGGCTTCAATCACGTAGGTCAGCACCAAGCTATCGCCCGCGTCTAGCGCATCCAAAGCACCTGCGCCGAACGACCAGTTCAGCGTGCCGCTCGTTTCCGTATTGTCCAACGCACCCGAAACTGACAACCACCCAAGTACTGTCGCGTTATCAATACCCGCAGGCAAAGCCGCGTTGGTCGTGACGCTTACAACAGACGCACTCACCGTATCAGCGATATCAAGATCGCCCAGCGTTAAGGTGCCAGAGGCCGTCATTGCAGCATCAGATTCAGTCAAGGACTGGGCTGCACTATCACCCGTTTCCACCGTAATAGTCGGCGCTTGGTTAGAGCCTGTAATCGTGATGGTCGCCGTATTCGGCGTGCTTACAGTACCGTCGTAGACGTTGTAGCTAATCGTCAAAATGCGCTCATCCGAACCCACCAAAGCACCCCAAACGGACGGATTGATGGTTAGGGTTGAGCCTGAAATCGAGTATGCATTTGACGGAACGGTAACACTGTTGCCATCTTGATCAACCGCAGTCGCCGTCTCACCCGCAGGGATCGTCAAGGTATCGTTAGTATCTACATCGTTCGCGGTCGACAGCAAGTCGATCGTGAAGCTCGCGTCGTCTGTTGTTTTTGTATCGCTCAAAGCAGTTACCGTAGGCGCGTCGTTGGTGCCTGTCACGGTCACTGTGACGGTTTCAACATCCGTCGCACCTGCATCGTCGGTGACTGTGACCTGGAAGGTCACGTTTTCTGTCTCGCCAACCGCTAAGTTCTGGAAGTCGCTACCTGGATCAAAGGTGTACTGACCCGTGCTGGTGTCGACTGATGCACTGCCCTTCGCAGGCGCTGTACTGATGCTGTAGCTGGCGGTTGAGCTTTGATCAGGGTCCGCCGTGTTCGCAGTACCGGTTACCGGCGACCCATCTTCAACGGCATTCAATCCGGCTGCAGTCAAAACGGGCGCATCATTGGTGCCGGTAATCGTGATAACCACGTTTTGATCGGTTGTCACCGTGCCATCATCGGCTCGAACAACATAGGTCAACACCAAACTGTCGTTCTCATCCAAGGCATCGAGTGCGCTAGAGTTAAACGACCAATTTAGGGTCCCTGAGTTTGACAAGTCATTAACGCCACCAGAAACTGACAACCAACTCAATACTGTCGCGTTCGTGATGCCGCTGGGTAGTTGATCGTTGGTACTGACGCTGAGTACTGAAGCACTGACCGAATCCGTCGTATCGACGTCATCCAATGTCAAAGTACCCGATGCGGTCAACACGGCATTGGATTCGGTCAAGCTACTGGCGTTGGTATCGCCAGTAGCTATGCGGAACACCGGTGCATCATTGGTGCCAGTGACGGTCACAGTGACCGTTCCTTCGTCGGTCTCAGACGCCAAATCAGTGGCACGAACCGTTAATGTAACGTCTCGCGTCTCACCAGCGGCCAAATCGTCAAAATCACTGCCCGGGTCGAAACTGATCACGCCGCTGGAATTAACCGATGCACTACCCTCGCTCGGCCCACTTGTGATTTCGTACGTTAGCGTGTCATCCGCATCCTCATCGGTTACCGCAACCGTCCCCGTGGCGACAGGACCATCTTCTGTCGCCGCCATAGTACTGTCTTCAACGATCGGAACGTCATTGGTACCCGTCACATTTACGGTGACCGTTCGGCGAGTCATCTCGAATTGGTCATCATGAGCCAAAATTTCAAAGGTCACCGAAGTAGTGTCACCTTCATCAAGATAGTCGAAATCATCTCCGGTGAAAAAGCTGTACTCGCCCGTCTCCGGATCAATCTCAACCGTTCCCTTGCTCGGCTCGGTCGCAATCCGGTAAGTGTGCGTAATGCTATCGGCTATGTAAGGATTAGCACCATCAAAGGCCGTTAAATAAGCACCGTTCAGAGCTTCTGGATCATTAACGTCGCCCTCATATACTGTTTGCTGAACTGTCAGCTGACTGATTGATGTGCCGCCTTTAGAAATATCAAAATCAAAGGTAGTCGAACGTGACTCACCCAGAGCCAGGTCGTCAAAATCCGTTCCTGGATCGAACGAAACGGCGCTTGTGATCGAATCGATGCTAGCGGAGCCCTCAGACGGCGACCTCGATATCGAGATCGCGAATAGCTCGCTACTTGGTATAGTCGAAAGGTCCGTTATCTGCTGGACGCTGGGCTCTTCATTAGTGCCCGTCACCAACAGATAAACAGTATCTAGCTGAATCCCGCCGTCAGAAGATGTTTTACCTATTGACGCATTAACGAAGGAAACAAGACGAGTTTCACCGACATCAAGATCATCGAAATCGTGCAGGGTATCAAAACTGTAAACGCCGGTTGAGCGGTTAAGTGACAACCGCCCCTCAGCGGGCACAATAAGAGTTTGATGAATCACGTTTAAGTCAGACACCTGACTAACCGGGACGTCGTCCACATCGCTGACTGAGGCTGTCGCGAAGCCGTTATAGTCTTCAACAATATTCAGAGTTGGAGCAGATGTTATAACCGGACCATCGTTGGTACCCGTGATGTTAATTTCTATGTCCGCAGTGGTCCCACCAACCGTTGAAATCGAAATCTGATCGGTGGCTTCGTCATCTGTATTGAGCTGCTGAACGCTGCTCTGGCGAAGCGTGTAGGTCCAAGCGCCTTGCGCATCAAGCGTCAGGTCACCGTAAGTGCCAGCGATGTTCGACACAGAGAAGCTATCATCCTCTGAACCGTCTGGATCACTAAGCTGCAGGGTTCCTGATGTCGTGACCACGTCGCCTATATTCGCTTCGATAACGGACCCGGTCAGATCTCCAGAAACTGTACTGCGATCGTTCGTTCCCTGTATTGTGATGGTTACGGTTTGTGTGACGACCCCGCCCAGCCCGTCTGAGACTTGAACCGCGTAGGTTTCCGTCACGATTTGACCTTGTTGCAAACCGTTAACGACATCGGCATCACCATCTAAGTTATAGGTCCAAGTGCCATCGGCGTTGAGTGAGAAACTTCCGTAAACCGAGGTTTCTGTACCCGTACGTGTCCAGGTCGTCGTAGAGGCGTCATCGACATCCGATGCCGTTAAGCTGCCAGTCGCTTGGGCTGTGCCGGCAATTGTAGTACCGTCATTAGCGGTACCCGCTTCGACCACTGTGCCTGCCGCGTCAACCAAGCCCGAGGTAACCACCGGAGCATCATTGGTGCCGTTAATGGTAATGGTGACTGTCTCGGTAGCCACGCCCCCCAGTCCGTCAGACACTTCGACTGCATAGGTCTCGGTGATCGTCTCACCCTGCTGCAGGCTGTCCGCATCTGGACCGTCAAGATCGTAAGTCCATGCGCCGTTAGTATTCAGAGCGAAGCTACCGAAACTCGAGGTTTCTGTTCCGGTGCGGCTCCAGGCTGCGGTTGAATCATCGTCCACGTCAGTTGACGTCAAAGTACCACTGGCCTGCGTAACTCCGGCTACCGCTGACCCATCCGCCGCAATACCCGCTTCGGTCACCGAGCCCGATGCATCAGCCGCGCCAGAGGTAACTACTGGGTTGTCATTGGTGCCCTGAATAGTAATGGTGATGGTGTCATCAGCAGTCCCACCCAAGCCGTCGGAAACCCGCACGGCATAGGTTTCAATAATCGTTTCACCCTGTTTCAGGCTTTCTACATCGGGCCCAGCTAAATCGTAGATCCAGACTCCATTTGTATTCAGAGTGAGGCTGCCATAGGTCGAGGTTTCCGAGCCTGTGCGCGTCCATGTTGCTGACGAGTCATCGTCCACATCGGTCGCGACAAGCGTGCCGGTAATTCGAGTGGTTCCCAATACTGCGGAACCATCTGCTGCAACACCTGTCTCGATGAGGGTGCCGGCCAAGCTAGACGAAACATCCACCACCGGATCGTCGTTCGAACCAGTAATTGAAATCCGCAGCTGAGCAATGTCGGTTTGTGTACCGTTAGTGATTTGGTAACTAAGGGTGATGACCTCGGTCTCGTTGACTTTGAGGGATTGAGCGGCGGCATTCAGCGCGAGACTATAGGCTCCATTGCTGCCCAGAGTGATTTGACCATAGGTGGTGTTGATGGTGCTCGAACCCGACACAGCAGTCATATCTGCCGAATCCGTAGTGGCACCCACGAAATAACCATTAACCGACAGGCTCCCTTCGCCTGCGTTGTAATCGATCAACTGCGTGTTGGCTTGATCATCGTTCAGGTCGTCCCAGCCGTCGGTGATAACATTGCCAGTAATTGGTGCAGACTGATCTTCGGTACCAGCTATTTCATTATCGAAGGCGAAGACTTCTTGGGCGTAACCAACAGTGCCTGGG
>WTJP01000158.1:0-8254 GCA_011526275.1 Candidatus Arcticimaribacter sp.
GAAACAAAATAATCTTTATGCCCAAAATCGGTAGTCAAAGTGATGATCGACATAAAGTTATTTTTATTTGAGATTAGATTGAAATGAAAAATGTAAATTTGATTACAAACTTACAAAACTGAGCGTATAATCGTTAACGAAAAGCTATTGAACGAAATTGAAATCGTATTAACAGAAGTCAATTCACAAGACTTCTTTGGAGAGCAAAACAAAACCATTGCGCAGTTGCGCACCTACTTTCCCAAGTTGAAAATCATTGCCCGTGGCGACAAAATTAAAGCCTATGGGGAAGAAGAGATACTCGAAGAATTTGAAAAACGCGTCGATATGCTCGTGGCCCACTTCGGGAAATTCAATAACCTCGATTTAAATACCATTGAGTTGATTCTCTCCTCTAACGGGGCACAAGACTATGAAGCAACCGATGAAAAGGAGTCGTTTATTCTCCACGGTTTAGGTGGAAAAATAATCAAAGCAAAAACCCTCAACCAGCAACGTCTGGTGGAGATGAGCAAGAAAAACGATATGCTTTTTGCCATTGGTCCGGCCGGTACGGGAAAAACATACACCAGTGTTGCATTAGCGGTTAAAGCGCTTAAAGAGAAGCAAGTAAAACGCATTATCTTAACCCGCCCTGCGGTTGAAGCTGGGGAAAATCTTGGGTTTTTACCGGGGGATATGAAAGAGAAATTAGATCCCTATATGCAACCTCTATACGATGCCCTTCGCGATATGATTCCCGCAGAGCGTTTGGCTTCTTACATTGAAAAAGGAACCATACAAATTGCGCCCCTGGCATTTATGCGTGGACGTACCCTTGACCATGCATTTGTGATTTTAGACGAAGCCCAAAATACGACTCATGCGCAAATGAAGATGTTCCTCACCCGCATGGGGCCCAGTGCCAAGTTTATCATTACTGGAGACCCCGGGCAAATCGATTTACCCCGTCGGGTGATTTCAGGATTAAAAGAAGCTCTTTTAATTTTGAAAGAAACGGCAGGAATCGGAATTTTGTACCTCGATGACCGCGACGTGATTCGTCACCGTTTGGTCAAAAAAGTAATCGATGCCTACAAGCACATTGAACACCAAAACTAAATGAATACCCTATTATCGACCTCTTTTAGCCTTCCGGGGCAATTGCATAAATACACAGGAAAAGTACGTGAAGTTTTTACCCTTGAAGACGATTTATTGGTGATGATCGCCACCGATCGTCTCTCTGCTTTTGATGTGGTTATGCCCAAAGGTATTCCCTACAAAGGGCAAATATTGAATCAAATTGCGACACAGATGTTGCAAGCCACCCAAGACATAGTACCCAATTGGCTGGAAGCTACCCCAGACCCGGCCGTTTCCATTGGAAAACGTTGTACGCCTTTTAAGGTAGAGATGGTTATTCGGGGCTATTTATCGGGGCATGCTGCACGCGAATACAAAGCAGGTAAACGCGAACTTTGTGGAGTGGCTATGCCAGAGGGAATGATAGAGAACGACCGTTTCCCTTCTCCCATCATCACGCCAGCTACTAAGGCTGAGGAAGGACACGATGAGGACATTTCCAGAGAAGAAATCATTCGTCAGGGGATCGTTGCAGAAGCCGATTATGTCGTTTTAGAAAAATACACCCGGGCACTCTTTGAGCGCGGGTCACAATTGGCCGCAGAAAAAGGATTGATTTTGGTGGACACCAAATATGAATTTGGAAAAACGGCTGATGGTACCATTGTTTTGATCGACGAGATTCACACCCCAGACTCCTCGCGTTATTTTTATGCCGAAGGCTATGAAGCCCGCCAAAAAGCAGGGGAGGCACAAAAGCAACTTTCCAAAGAATTTGTACGCCAGTGGTTAATATCCAATGGTTTTCAAGGCTTGGAAGGACAAAGCGTTCCTGAAATGAGCGAAGAATACATCGAAACGGTGTCCAATCGCTATATCGAGCTTTATGAAAACATCACCGGGGAAGGTTTTGTCAAAGCCGACTTAAGCCAAATTGAAGCGCGTATCGAGCAAAATATTCTTCATTACTTAGCAAATCGCTAAACGGAGAATTCTTTAGAATCAGCAGCTTAGTAGTTTTCAACGACCTTGTGTTAATTCTTTTCCCTTTGTGCATGGTGCATAAAAGTTGCTAAGCCGTTATATTAGCTACACTACTATGGCCGAAAAAGTACAATACACCGAAGACAATATACGCTCGCTCGATTGGAAAGAACACATCCGCATGCGTCCGGGTATGTACATCGGTAAACTGGGCGATGGTTCATCTCCCGATGACGGTATCTACATTCTCATCAAAGAAGTACTCGACAACTGTATCGACGAATTTGTTATGGGTGCCGGGAAAACGATCGAGATTAAAATCGTTGATAATCAAGTTATTGTTCGCGACTACGGCCGTGGAATTCCCTTGGGGAAAGTGGTCGATGTAGTCTCTAAAATGAATACTGGGGGGAAATACGATTCCCGAGCGTTTAAGAAATCGGTTGGTCTAAACGGAGTTGGAACCAAGGCGGTTAACGCGCTTTCTTCTTCCTTTGTGGTAGAATCGGTTCGAGACGAACAAGCCAAAAGAGCAGCTTTTGAGTTTGGCGCCTTGATTGAAGAAGGAGAACAACAACCTTCCAAAGCGCGTCGAGGAACTAAAGTTTCCTTTATCCCAGATAATAGCATCTTCAAGAATTACAAGTTCCGCGCGGAATACATCGTACGCATGATTAAGAACTATGTGTACTTGAATCCGGGCTTGACCATAGATTTTAATGGCGAAAAGTACTTTTCGGAAAACGGTTTAAAAGACCTCTTGGAAGACCAAGTCAACGAAAGCGACTTGTTGTATCCTATCATTCACTTGCGCGGTAATGATATCGAAGTAGCCATTACACACAGTAAATCGCAATACAGCGAGGAATATCATTCCTTTGTCAACGGACAAAATACCACTCAAGGCGGAACCCACCAAGCGGCCTTTCGCGAGGCTTATGTAAAGACGATTCGCGAGTTTTTCGGAAAGAATTACGACGCTTCTGATATACGAAAATCCATCATAGCGGCCATCAGTATTAAAGTGATGGAACCCGTCTTTGAATCACAAACCAAAACCAAATTAGGTTCTACCGAAATGGGCGACGGTATGCCGAGTGTGCGTGCCTATGTCAATGATTTCTTAGGAACACAACTGGATAATTTCTTACACAAGAATCAAGAAATTGCTGCGAGCATACAACGTAAAATCCTTCAAGCAGAGAAAGAGCGAAAGGAACTTTCGGGTATTCGCAAATTAGCCCGAGAACGCGCAAAGAAAGCGAGTTTGCACAATAAAAAATTGCGCGATTGTCGTGTGCATTTAGGCGATTTAAAAAAGGATCGCCGACTGGATTCGACCTTGTTTATTACCGAGGGAGACTCGGCCAGTGGATCGATTACCAAGTCGCGCGACGTCAACACCCAAGCGGTTTTTAGTTTACGTGGGAAGCCCTTGAATACCTTTGGGATGACCAAGAAAATCGTCTATGAAAATGAAGAGTTCAACCTCTTACAGGCTGCACTGAACATCGAAGACGGACTCGAAGATTTACGCTATAACAATATTGTAATCGCTACCGATGCCGATGTGGACGGTATGCACATTCGCTTACTCCTCATTACTTTTTTCTTGCAATTTTTCCCTGAACTCATAAAAGAAGGGCACCTGTATATATTGCAAACCCCCTTGTTCCGTGTTCGTGACAAGAAGGAAACCATCTACTGCTATTCAGAAGCAGAGCGGGTAGCGGCAATTCAAAAATTGAGAGGTAAACCCGAAATCACCCGATTCAAGGGATTGGGGGAAATTTCTCCAGATGAGTTCAAGTATTTTATTGGGGAAGACATTCGTCTCGATCCGGTTATGCTCGACAAGGCGACCACCATTGAACAACTCTTAGAGTTTTATATGGGGAAAAACACCCAAAACCGACAAGACTTTATCATCAATAACCTTAAAGTAGAATTAGATCTGGCTGAACTAGACGCGTAATATGGACGAAAAAGAATTCTACGAATCTACCGAGCAAAATAACGAAAACGAGTCCCTTATTAAGGTAACGGGCATGTACAAGGATTGGTTCTTGGACTATGCCTCTTATGTAATACTCGAACGCGCCGTACCCGCCATTGCCGATGGTTTAAAGCCGGTGCAACGACGTATTTTACACTCCATGAAAGACTTAGACGATGGACGCTACAACAAGGTGGCTAACATCGTGGGGCACACCATGCAGTACCACCCACACGGTGATGCGAGTATCGCAGACGCCATGGTGCAAATTGGACAAAAAGACTTGCTCATCGACATGCAAGGGAACTGGGGGAATATTCTCACCGGAGACCGTGCAGCAGCCTCGCGTTATATTGAAGCGCGTTTGTCGAAGTTCGCCCTTGAAGTGGTGTATAGCCCTAAAGTCACCGACTGGCAATTGTCGTATGACGGGCGAAAAAATGAACCCGTTCATTTACCGGTAAAGTTTCCATTACTCTTGGCCCAAGGTGCCGAGGGGATTGCCGTGGGACTTTCAACAAAAATATTACCCCACAACTTCAATGAGTTGCTGCAGGCGAGTATTGCCTACCTTAAAGGAAAGAAGTTCGATCTCTATCCCGATTTTCAAACAGGCGGGATCATCGATGTGCAAAACTACAACGATGGAATGCGTGGGGGGAAAGTACGGGTTCGTGCCAAGATTAGTGTACGCGATAAGAACACCTTGGTTATTCACGAAATTCCTTACAGCACAACTACTTCATCCTTAATTGATTCGATCTTAAAAGCCAACGATAAAGGCAAGATCAAAATCAAGAAAATCGAAGACAACACTGCTGCTGAAGTCGAGATTCTCGTGCATTTACCCAACGGAATTTCACCCGATAAAACCATCGATGCGCTCTATGCATTTACGGCTTGTGAGTCGTCTATTTCACCTTTGGGTTGTATTATCATCGATAACAAACCTAATTTTATTGGGGTGTCGGAAATGCTTAAAATTTCAACTGACACCACGGTTAGCACCTTAAAAAAGGAACTAGAGCATCGACTTCAGGAGCTTGAAAATCAATGGCATTACGCCTCATTAGAGCGTATTTTCATTGAAAACAAAGTCTATCGTCTCATCGAAGAAGAAGAGACCTGGGAAGGGGTGCTCCAAGCCATAGACGAAGGAATCAAACCATATATTGGTCATTTAAAACGTCCTGTCGTAGAGGAAGATTTGGTGCGCTTAACAGAAATTCGAATCAAGCGTATTTCTAAATTTGATATCGACAAAGCACAACAACGTATAGAAGCGTTGGAAGAAGATATTGCCGCGGTTAAACACAACCTCGATCACCTTATAGATTTTGCGATTGACTATTTCAGTCAGTTGAAGAAAGACTACGGAAAAGGAAGAGAGCGTAAATCAGAAATTCGCACTTTCGACGATGTAGATGCCAAGAAAGTGGTGGTGCGCAACCTTAAACTCTATGTCAATAGAGCCGAAGGTTTTGTGGGTACTTCCTTGCGCAAAGATGAATATGTTTGCGACTGTGCCGATATTGACGATCTCATTGTATTTACCCGCTCGGGGAAAATGCAAGTGGTCAAAGTTGACAGTAAAGTATTTGTAGAGAAAGACATTATTCATGTGGCGGTATTTAAGAAAAAAGACAACCGCACCATCTACAACGCTATCTATAAAGACGGGAAACTGGGAACATCCTACATCAAACGTTTTGCAGTAACAGGAGTTACCCGCGATAAAATGTATGACATAACTCAAGGGAAGCCAGGATCTCACTTACTATATTTTAGTGCGAATCCAAATGGAGAAGCAGAGCTGGTGACGGTCGTGTTACGCAACACTGGACAAGTCAAAAAACTGAAGTGGGAACTCGACTTTGCCGACCTTCAAATTAAAGGACGTGGCGTTAAAGGAAATATTGTCTCTAAACACAACGTACTCAAAGTTGAGCTCAAAGAAAAAGGAGTGTCAACCCTCAAGCCACGCAGAATTTGGTTCGATGAAACTGTTTTAAAACTGAATTTAGATGAAAGAGGCCGCTTGTTAGGCGCATTTAGAGGAGAAGACAAGCTGTTGATTATCAACAATAAAGGTGAGTCAAAAACGGTAACCCCTCAAATGGAATTACACTTTGCTCAGGTACCTGAGGTGCTAGAGCGTTGGGTACCAGAAAAGCCCATTACGGCAGTGTATTACGACCCCGAAAAAGCACGCTATTTCATCAAGCGTTTCCTCATCGAAAATGAAAACAAAGAGGACAGCTTCATCAAAGAAGGCGGAGAACTCATTTATGTGGGTACCGAATGGCGCCCAGTGCTCGAGCTTGAATTTGTAAAACCCAGAGGTGGTGACCCTTTACCACCTAAGCAAATCAATGTGGAAGAATTTATTTCCATTAAGGGGTACAAAGCCATGGGGAATCAACTCACCGATAAAAAGGTGAAAAACATTCAACTTAAAGAATCGCTTCCCTATGAAATTCAAGAAGAGGCTGCGGTGGAGGAGATCGAAGTCAATCAGCCCGAGGCTGTCGATAATGAAGAAGCTCCACAAACCAAATTGGACTTCTAGGGCTGAACTAAATCTTTACTTAATTTAAGTATCGTTCCGCGTTGCTTGTTTTTTTGATCTCCCACGAGTGCATATTCAAAAACATATTCATTTCCTTGGGTGGAAATGATTTTTATGCTGATGGGCCGCTTGTCTTGATTTGAGGTGGGATTTAATTTGGTGAGTACGCATTCACATTCATTGATCCAGCGGATGGAAGCGGAATCTACTCCAGTATTAAAATATTCGACTTCTAAATCTTTCGTGCGTAAAAAAGTAGAGGTTTGCAATTGATCCCCGATAATTTGTTGGAATTGAAATGTTCCCGTGTGGAAGTTTTCGCAATTGCGCTCGACATTGTAGCAACCAATGGTGCAGCACAATAAGGCTAAAGTGGCGATCTTTTTCATAGACCATAAAAATACTACCTTTTACTAAAGCGCTCAAATGTCCCGTCGGCATAATAGTGCACTATGGAAACAATTTCTTCTTTAGCGATGTTTTTAGTTGGTAGGTCAGCGATTTCCGCTGTTTCATTTCTTGGCGATATTTGAGAAAGAGTAGGGGGTTGGGTCGAAATAGGCGCAGCATTTTTATCGCCTTTCAATAGCCATTCAAAACTAACTTCTTCAAAATTCGATTCGATTTTCGCCAAGAGATCTAAACTTGGTTTATTACGTCCAGAGAGGAGGTGTGAAATACTCGAACGCTGTACCCCAATTTTTTCAGCAAATGCAGAGGCATTCAGCTGTTGTTCCTCCATTAGCTTTTGTATACGTTCGATAATTTCTAATGAGTTTATCATTGTAAACAATTGTGGTTTATTTATGCAATATACAATAATTACAAGAGGAATAAAGCCCAAAATCAAGGTTAAATACTTGAACTAAATTCTATTCAAAGCGGCTTTAAGTGTTGATTATAAGCATTTAAAAAGATATCGATAATCAATATCATTAAAATCGTGCATTTCTGTAAACACATTCAAGATAAAATGAACACAAGTGTAAACATTCAATTGTTTACAAATGAAAACATCAGGAAGTTTACTTTTGTAATATGATTGATGTAAACAACAACCGATATTTCCCGCCCGAGGCTTTATTGAATGCTTTGAAAAAGAAAGGACTTATGGAGCGTTTGGTGGTAGAAGGCTATTCTAACGAAAAACGGCCTATATACAGCCTAGAACTCGGGCAGGGAACGCATAAGGTTCTTGCCTGGTCGCAAATGCACGGAAATGAGACCACAACGACAAAGGCATTGCTGGATGTATTGGATTATTTAATGCATAGCGTTGAAGGCAAGGAATTGCTTCAGCAGCTTCAGCTAAAGCTTATCTTTCAATTGAGTCCAGATGGTGCTTTAAATTACACCCGACTCAACGGGGTAGGGGTTGACTTGAATCGCGACGCCACTATACAGTCACAACCCGAAATGCAAACCTTGATAAAAGTGTACAAGGCTTTTTCACCTAGCCTCTGTTTAAATCTACACGGGCAACGCACTATTTTTGCAGCTGGCAAGACCAATACACCAGCTTCCCTATCCTTTTTGGCTCCAGCTGCTGATCCTGAACGATCAATTACCCCAGCACGTAAGATTGCTATGAAGTTGATTGCGGCTATGGCGGCAGAACACGAAACATCGACAACTTGGGG
>WTJP01000158.1:8354-13915 GCA_011526275.1 Candidatus Arcticimaribacter sp.
GCAAAATCACAAAATCGTCTCTATTTGTTCAATTCAAAGAAGTCTTGACGCAAGCTGCGGTTGAGTTTGTCCCAGAATTTTCTGGAAACGACTGTAAATTAAGTGGTTTAGTGAAAATCAAGATGCCCTCTTCCCAAGAAAACAGTCCAATTGATTTAACGAAATCCGCCGTAGAAATTATGGAATCGCTAAAGATTTACATTAAGGTGTAGATTTTATCTTTATTTTTGTAGTGAATAATGAGGATATGGGAAAAATTAAGTTAGACGACATCGATCATCAGATACTCGACATCTTGATCGATAACACAAGAGTACCTTTTACCGATATTTCAAAGCGTCTATTGATTTCTGCAGGAACAGTTCATGTTCGTGTAAAGAAAATGGAAGATGCTGGAATCATCAAAGGCTCATCGCTAAATGTAGATTACGAAAAATTAGGCTACTCTTTTATCGCCTATATTGGAATTTACCTCGAGAAAAATAACGCAACTCAAAATGTATTGAAATCGCTTGAAGCTATTCCTTCCATTACGGTAGCGCATATCACTACGGGAAAATTCAACATCTATTGCAAATTGAGAGCACGTGATACCAAACACGCGAAAGAGTTGATCTTTATGATAGACGACATCGAGGGTATTGCCCGAACCGAAACTATGATTTCACTAGAAGAAAGCATCAACGATAAAAAGCGTTTGATGCACAGTATATTTAACGACCTTTAAACTATAGACCCCTACGCCCTATGGCAAGAAAAACAAAACTAGAGCGGTTTAACGATTCCGTTCTATCCAAATTTGAAATTTACAACAGCCTATTTTTAACCCTACCTTTCGACGCGATTGAAAAATCATCGCTCTATCTTCCTTTATTTTCAGACCACTGTAAAAAGGGCTTTGAGGAGAAGAAATCTCCACTGGAGATCGTAGAGGAGTTTTTTGAACTCTATGGGGGTAAAATGAGTGAAACCGAACGACACGATTTACTATTTGCCTTCATTCAGTACATTGAACGACAAGTTGTCTTGTTTGATGCTATTGAAGACGCTGCCTTTGCAGAGGTCAACAACATGCATGGCCGTGGAACACTTCGTTATATTAAAGAAGAAACAAATGGCCGTGGGAAGTTAGGGGAGTTGAAAGATTACCTTGAGCGTTTTAAGGTGCGTTTGGTCTTGACAGCACACCCAACCCAGTTTTATCCTGGAGCGGTATTGGGAATCATCAATGATTTGTCTGAGGCAATTAAGAGCGACAATCTAGAGCAGATTAAGAAATTGCTCATGCAGCTAGGGAAAACCCGTTTCTTTAAAAAGGAAAAGCCCACGCCTTTCGATGAGGCGGTAAGTTTAATCTGGTTCTTGGAAAATGTGTTTTATCATTCTGCTAGCCGTATTTACAGCTACATTCAACAACACATACTCCAAGATGAAACCGTGGACAATACGTTGTTCAACTTTGGGTTTTGGCCGGGGGGAGACCGAGATGGGAATCCTTTCGTTACCCCAGAGACCTCGCTTAAAACCGCAGAGCGATTAAAGTATACCATACAAAGAAACTACTACCGTGATCTCAGACGTTTAAAACGCAAAATTACTTTTGATATCGTCGAAGAAAAAATTACGGCTTTAGAGCAGGGGATGTACGACACCCTTTTATATCCTAATGATAGGGAACGCATAAGTTTAGCGCACTTGACTACAGAGCTCGAGTCGGTTAAACAAATTCTTGAAAAAGACCATCAAGGGATTTATGTGGATGAAATTCAAGACCTTTTACATAAAGTGAAGCTGTTTGGCTATCATTTTGCTTCCTTGGATATCCGCCAAGACTCGCGTATTCACCAAGCGGTTTTCGATGAGATTGTCACGCATCCTGATATTCAACAGTACGTAGAAAATCTACCCGAAAACTACACCCAGCTTTCACTAGACGAACGTTTGGCCGTACTGCCACAGCTAAAAGGTAAAGTTCCTGCTGATATTTTCGAAGACGAAATGACGCGCTACACCATAGGTTCGGTTTATGCAATGCAGTCAATACAAGCGTCCAATGGAGAAAGAGCTTGTCACCGTTATATCATTTCGAATTGCGGAAGTTTAGAAAGTATTCTCCAATTGTTTGCCTTACACCGACTATGTGGATGGGAGGAGCCCACTGTAGATATGATTCCACTTTTCGAAACAGTGGACGACCTGCAAGCTTCTGAAGAAATTATGCGTAAGCTTTACGCTAACCCTACCTATAAGGCGCACTTGGCACAACGCAACAACAAGCAAACCATTATGCTCGGTTTTTCTGATGGAACCAAGGACGGTGGTTATATCATGGCTAACTGGAGTATTTACAAAGCAAAAGAAATGCTCTCGGAAGTGTCTAAGTCTTTCGATATAGATGTCGCCTTCTTCGATGGAAGAGGAGGACCACCAGCACGTGGCGGTGGAAACACGCATCAGTTTTATGCCTCCCTAGGGGATAAGATCAATGCAAACGATATTCAAATAACCATTCAAGGACAAACGATTAGTTCCAACTTTGGTACACAAGATTCCGCTCAGTTTAACTTAGAGCAATTGTTGAGTTCTGGAATTCAAAATCAGGTACTGGATGGACAGCGAACTGTGCTAGCCGACGACGACAGAGAAACTTTACAGACACTGGCAAATACGAGTTATGCCACCTATCAGGACTTTAAAGCGCACCCACAGTTTGTTCCCTACTTGGAGCACATGAGTACGTTGAAGTTTTACGCCAAAACAAATATTGGTAGTCGTCCATCAAAACGAGGGAATGCTAAGCAGCTTAATTTCTCTGATTTACGCGCTATTCCTTTTGTAGGTTCATGGAGTCAATCCAAACAAAACGTACCAGGCTTTTTCGGTGTAGGTACGGCCCTCAAGCAATATGAAGATGCTGGAGAATTTGACAAAGTCGTTGCGCTTTACAACAACTCTCCCTTCTTTAAGACCTTGGTTGCCAACAGTATGATGAGTTTATCCAAATCCTTCTTAGGCTTAACTGCTTATATGGAAAACGACCCGGTCTATGGGGAGTTTTGGAAAATCATTTACAATGAGTATCTGTTGAGTCAACGTTTATTGCTTAAAGTCGCTGGTTTTGACAGTTTGATGCAAGATCAACCGGCAGGGAAGAAGTCCATCGATATTCGTGAAGAAATCGTACTTCCGTTATTGACTATACAGCAATATGGGCTTATAAAAATCCAAGAATTGATTAAGAATAAGCAAGAAGATGATCCAATTAAATCAGTTTTCGAAAAACTGGTTACGCGTTCTTTATTTGGAAACATCAATGCGAGTAGAAACTCGGCTTAATCTTCAGCGTAATAACGAAACGCATTATTGAATAAAGCATCGGGCACCTCAACATCCCATTGAGGTGTTCCAATGGTTTTGAGTAAGCAGAACTTTATCTTTCCGTGACTGTTCTTTTTATCGTAAATCAGCAATTGTAGTATTGCCTCAATGTCTTTTGCGGTAAAGCTCACTTTGGGGTAAATAGCGTTGAATACACTTTTGATTTCATCGCAATCTTCTTTTGAAAGCCCAAGTAATTCGACAGAAAGATAGGCTTCCATGATCATCCCAATGGCAATGGCTTCCCCATGAAGGAGGGTGGTTTTATTTTCTTCCGTAAGACAATACGATTCTATCGCATGTCCAAGGGTGTGGCCAAAGTTCAATATTTTTCTCAAGCCGTTTTCGCGAGGGTCTTCTTGTACGACCTTATTCTTTATGCCAACCGAATGATGAATGTGGGTAGCAATATCATCGGTGGTAATGGATGTATAGTCGGCCAAAATCTTCCAGTAATGCTCATCTTGAATGAGACCGTGTTTTAGCATTTCAGCATAACCCGAGCGGTATTCATTGGAGGGTAGCGTGGCCAGAAAATCAGTATCAATTACTACAGCTTGTGGATTAATAATTACACCAACTTGGTTTTTTAAAGCGCCTAAATCGACTCCCGTTTTTCCACCAACCGAAGCATCGACCATGGATAGCAATGAGGTAGGAACGTTGATAAAGTCAATTCCGCGTTTGAAGCTTGCTGCAACAAATCCCCCTAAATCGGTAACGACTCCACCACCTAAGTTAATCAGGAGGCTGTTGCGATCGGCACCTAATTCAGACAGTGCTTCCCAAACGCCCAAGCAGGTATTGATGTGCTTGTGTTCTTCGCCTGCTTCTATGCTGATTACTTCCGTGTTTTCAGGCACGTTATATTTCGCTAGAAAATGTGGCAGGCAGTGATTCTCTGTATTGCTGTCTACTAAAATAAAGATGAGGGAATAGGATTTTTGCTGGAGTAAATCCGTGAAAAAATCGGTGTTCTGCTCGCTAAAAAAAATGAGGTGCTTGTGCGCTTCTATGGTCTTCATAAACTTTCACAAAAGTACATTTTTTATCCTGATATTTTCTGCTATATTTATTCAAGCCCCGAATAAATAATAGCACTATATTTATTTTTGAAGGGGCAGTTCTTTTTTTAAAAGGGCTGCTTTTTTTTGGTCCTATTTTTTACATTTGGTAAAAAAGATGCGTCTATTTGACAATACGAAGGTTGCTTTCGCTGCAAAGTCAGATGTTGCACTCGAAAGAGCTTACTTCCTGTTTAAGTTAATTGCCAATGAGCCTTTGGTGCGTATTGGTTCGCTGGTGGCCAATTTTGCGTTAAAAGCACATTTACCCGTGGAGGGCCTTATTCGCGCTACTGTCTTCGATCATTTCTGCAGTGGGACAAATGCAAAAGAATCCTTGAAGGTGGTTGAAGAATTAGCTAAGCAGCGTGTTTTCTCTGTTCTCGATTATTCTGTAGAAGGGGCAAAAGAAGAAATTAGCTTCGATGCTTGTTTTGAAAACACACTAGAAACAATTGAATTGTCAAGTGCATATGATGCGATTCCCTTTAGTGTATTTAAGCCAACTGGATTTGGTGACCCATTGCTGTATGAAAAAGTGAGTGAGCAAAAAGTGCTTAAAGAGGAAGAACAGGCAGCATGGGAACGCATTCGTCAACGTTATTTGAAGTGTTGTGCATTGGCAAGCAGCAAAGGCGTTAGGGTTCTTATCGATGCTGAAGAAAGTTGGTTGCAGCCTGCCATCAATATTTTGGTGGAAGAGATGATGGAGCGCTTCAACACAAAGGAAGCTATAGTCTTTACAACAGCGCAGATGTACCTTAAAGACAGGATGCAATACCTGGAGGCAATTGCAGTAAAGGCAAAAAAAGTAGGCTTTAAAGTTGGCGTAAAAATCGTCCGCGGCGCATATATGGAAAAGGAAGCAGCTCGTGCCGAAGCAAGAGGGGAGGAAAACCCTATTTGTGGAACAAAAGCAGCAACCGATGAAAATTTTAACCGCGCATGGCGGTTTATATTAGATGAACTCGATTCTTTCAGTTTGTACTTTGGCAGTCACAATGAAGAGAGTACTTATGCTTTTATTCAAGAATTAGAGCGTAGAGAAATTCCTAAGCATCATCCCAATATTTGGTTTGGGCAATTGTATGGCATGAGCGATCATATTAGTTTCAATCT
>WTJP01000158.1:14015-17009 GCA_011526275.1 Candidatus Arcticimaribacter sp.
ACATAAATCTTACAGCTATCCCGTTGGGTCTCACTTGCGCTAAAATCAACTGTTGCAGGTTGGAGGATTTGGCGAATACCTAAGCTGTCTAGCTGTATTGATGTGGGCAAATCTACTTTGCTTGTCCATTCTTTTTTACCTAGATTGTCGAGTACCCGCGCTTCTGGGCCATAGTGGCATTGGGTTCGTTTTCCATTGAAAATAAAAAATAACAGTACCAGGCCAACGGAAAATCCGCCTAAATAATATCCTAGTCGATGAAGAAATGCCATGTTATATAAATTGAATTTTACGGGTGGTAGCGTCTATTTTTTCCAGCTTAATTTGATGGTGATTTTCGGGTAGGAGGTTGGCGATATTTTCTGGCCACTCCACTAGGCAAGTATGATTGGAAAACAAATATTCTTCCGCGCCAAAGTCGTAGGCCTCATCTTCATTTTCAATTCGATAGCAATCAAAATGATATAGCGGATTTGCGCTAGAATTACGGTATTCGTTTATAAGGGAAAAGGTGGGACTCGATACGGTATCGCTGCAGTTTAAGGCCTTGCACAAGGCTTTGATCAGGGTTGTTTTACCTGCTCCCATTTCTCCTGTAAGTGTTATCACATTCTCCTTGATTAGTGCCACAATGGCATGGGCAACTTCATCGATTTGGTCTAGCGAATAGGTACGTTCCAATGTGTTAATTTTTTGGGGTCAAAAATACAAAAGGAATCAACATTTCTTCCATAGAAATACCGCCGTGTTGATAGGTGTTCTGAAATAGTTTCGCATAGTGGTTAAAATTCTGTGGATAGACAAAATAATGCGCTTCTTTAGCAAAAATATAGCGACTATTTAAGCTTAGATTAGGAAGTTTAAGTGATTTTGGGTCAATCACTTCCATTACTTTTTTTGATGGATAGTTTAAGTTTTTCCCTGCTTTGTAACGCAAATTCATACTGGTGGCTTTATCGCCTATCACTTCTAAAGGACTTTTTACGTTTATCGTACCATGATCGGTGGTGAGCATTAATTGGTATCCCAAATCGCGTGCCTTTTGTAGGGCTTCGAATAAGGGAGAGTTTTTAAACCAGCTTTCGGTTAAGGAACGATAGGCTTTATCGTCGGAAGCCAATTCTTTGATGATTTCCATTTCTGATTTGGCATGGGAAATCATATCCACAAAATTGTAAACAACCGTGAATAGACCATTGTTTTTTTGTTGCTCTATTTCTTTAACTAGTGATTTAGCGGCTTCAAGATTGGTTACCTTTTTAAAACAGTGTTTGTGGTCCACATGCAAGCGTTTCAGCTGTTTTTCTAGTAGTTCCGCCTCGTGTTGGTTTTTCCCGCCTTCTTCGTGGTCATCTAACCATAGTTCTGGGTAATGTTGTTTGATTTCACTGGGCATTAAACCAGCAAAAAGACTGTTGCGGGCGTATTGTGTGGCTGTGGGTAATATACTGTAGTAAAGGGTTTCTTCGGTCTTTTGGTATAAAGTACTCAAGATGGGTTCTATGGTTTTCCATTGGTCCCAGCGTAGATTATCGATGACCAAGAGCAGTGTAGGTTGCTCCCCTTTGAGGTTGGGGAGTACCTTTTCTTTGATCAACCGCGGTGAGAGAAGAGGTGCATCGTTCGAGTCAGCAATCCAGTCCGGGTAGTTACGTTCGATGAATTTCCCAAATAATGCATTGGCTTCTTTAATTTGGTTGTCGAGTATTTCGGCAAAAGCCACATCTCCCGACTGTTGAAGTTCCAATTGCCAATACACCAGTTTTTTATAAAAATCAGCCCAAGCAGATGGAGTATCAACATCCATGAGGGCTAAACTTATTTGTTGAAATTCCTTTTGGTAGTTGTGTGCTGTTTTTTCTGAAATTAGGCTTTGATGATCCAGTGTTTTTTTAAGCGACAATAAGATTTGATGGGGGTTAACGGGTTTAATTAGGTAATCGGAAATCTTGGAGCCAATCGCGTCTTCCATGATGTGTTCTTCCTCGTTTTTTGTCACCATAATAACGGGCAGGCTAGGGTGTTCTGCTTTGAGTAATCCAAGGGTTTCTAAGCCATTGAGTCCGGGCATATTTTCATCGAGGAGTACTACATCAAATCGTCGTTCATTGACCAAGCTAAGGGCTTCTTGTCCGTTGGTGCAGGCATGGGCTTCATAGCCGCGCGAAGCTAAGAACAGGAAGTGCGGTTTGAGAAGATCTACTTCGTCATCGACCCATAAGATTTGGATTGCTTGCATATTCAGTATATTTGTAAAAATAATCCCCTTTTGAAAGCAAAAAAGCTTCCTTTTTTGAACGATCCAATTTACGGATTTATTCACATTGCTTCCCCTTTAATTTTTGAATTATTAGAGCATGCTTACTTTCAGCGTTTGCGTCGCATTGCACAAATGGGATTGTCGAGTTTAGTCTTCCCCGGAGCACGTCACAGTCGCTTTGAACATGCCTTGGGCGCCATGCACCTGATGAACTTGGTGGTGGAGTCCCTGCGTAAAAAAGGAATTAAAATTTCTGCAGAAGAACAAGAGGCGATGGCTGTTGCCATTTTATTGCACGATATCGGCCATGGACCTTTTTCTCACGCTTTAGAGGAAGTTATTTGTTTAGAGGTGCACCATGAAAGCCTTTCCCTAGCGCTAATGCAACAACTCAATTTAGCATTCAATGGGCGTTTAGAGCTAGCCATTTCAATCTATCAAAATACTTACCCAAGGGCATTTATGCATCAACTGGTGTCCAGTCAGTTAGACGTTGATCGCTTGGATTATTTAAAACGCGATAGTTTTTACACCGGGGCTACAGAAGGGAATATCAATACCCAACGTATTGTGGAAATGTTCCATGTGGTTGACGACAAATTAGTGGTGGAGGAGAAGGGCCTGTTTTCTGTGGAGAAGTTCCTCATGGCCCGCAGGCTCATGTACTGGCAGGTATATTTGCACAAAACAGGCTTAGCAGCCGAGTTGCTGCTGGCTAATCTTATGCGTTATGT
>WTJP01000150.1 GCA_011526275.1 Candidatus Arcticimaribacter sp.
CAGGTAACTGGAAAATGAATAATAACAAGGCTGAAACTTCTGCCTTAATCGCTGATTTAAAGGCGAAAGGAAGTTTTAATGGGGTAGAAGTAAAGGTAGCACCCACCGCTATTCACCTGGCTCAAGCTGTGGAAGAATTAAGTGATTCTGCCATCGAGGTTATCGGACAAAATATGCATCAAGCGACCAATGGTGCGTTTACGGGAGAAATATCAGCCGCTATGCTGCAAAGTATTGGTGTAAATTCAGTGATTTTAGGCCACTCAGAACGTCGTGCTTATTTTAATGAAACAGACGAAGCCTTGGCCGAAAAAGTAAACACCGCAGTTGCTCACGACATGGAAGTTATCTTCTGTTTTGGTGAGGAATTGGAAGACCGCAAGAGCGAACGTCACTTTGAGGTGGTAGCTAGTCAGTTAAAAAAGGCTTTATTTCATTTAGAAGCAGCAGCTTGGAAAACTATTGTTTTAGCCTATGAACCTGTTTGGGCCATTGGGACTGGGGAAACAGCTTCTCCCGAACAAGCACAAGAAATGCACGCTTTCATTCGAAATTTAATTCAAGAATCCTACGGTGCTGAAGTTGCTGAAAATGTTGCTATCTTGTATGGCGGAAGTGTTAAACCGGCCAATGCACAGGAAATCTTCTCTAAACCCGACGTAGATGGCGGATTGATTGGAGGAGCAGCCTTAAAAGCCGATGACTTTTTCGCAATCGTTCAATCTATCTAAATGGCAGCAACTTACATTCAACTCAATTTAAGTATACAACCCGCTGAAGCCGGCAGAGAAGTCGTTTTGGCTGTACTAAGTGAATTGGGTTTTGAAAGTTTTGTTGAAACCGAAAAAGGGCTCGAAGCCTATATTCAAGAAAGCGACTGGAACCCAGATCAGCTCGATGCGCTCTATCCGCTCAGCGAGCATGGTTTCGATATCGTTTGGAGTCTTCAAGCCATTCCCCCGGAAAATTGGAATGCTGTTTGGGAATCTGATTTTCAGCCCATAGTGATTGAAAATCAATGTGCGGTTCGTGCTCACTTCCACGATCCTATCGATGTGCCTTATGAGTTGGTGATTACCCCGAAAATGAGTTTTGGTACAGGACATCACCAAACCACTTATATGATGCTCAATTACCTTTTGCAGCATCCACCGCAAGACCATTCTCTTTTAGACATGGGCTGTGGTACGGGAGTATTGGCTATTTTAGCTGAAAAGCTAGGGGCAAACAGTATTCATGCCATTGATGTAGAGCCTTGGTGCTACCAAAACACAGTAGAAAATATTGCGACCAACGCTTGTCAAAATATTACTGCGGCAGAAGGTGACCGCAATCAAATTCCGAAAAAAGAGTTCAATACCATAATGGCCAACATCAACATGAATGTTTTGTTGCTCGATATTCCGCTTTATGCTGAACAGCTTCATCCAGAGGGGTCTTTGTTTTTAAGTGGATTCTTCACTCAAGATATACCGGCTATAGAGTCGAAAGCAAATCAAGTTGGCTTGCAATTGGTAGATTACCAGACCAAAGACAATTGGGTAGCTGCCCACTTTAAGCGATAAAATGGAATCTCCAGAAGTAGAATATCAGGAAGAAGTTGAGGTGCTAACCGCCAAGGAGCACCAAATTGTCTTGCACAACGACGATGTAAATACCTTTGACCATGTGATTCGTTGCCTTATCCGCATTTGTGACCAAACGGCAGAGCAGGCCGAACAATGCGCTTATTTGGTGCATTACCACGGGAAATGTGTGGTTAAAACGGGCGCTTATGAAGATTTAAAACCACGTTGTTTATTGTTGTTGGAAGAAGGGCTTTCGGCCGAACTCGTATAAATTCCTTTCTTGAATTTGCCTAAAAGGAGCACTTCCTTTAATTTGCGGTATTCGTTCAAAACGAAAACGCTATGAAAAAAACACTTCTATTATTTTTAGGACTGTTATGCAGTTCAATTTATGCTCAAAATGCTATGGAAAACTCTTTACACCAATTTACTGTCGAAGCCCTAGAAGGGGAATCTTTTGATTTTTCAACCCTTAAAGGAAAGAAGATCATGGTCGTGAACACGGCTTCAAAATGTGGATTAACGCCACAGTACAAAGATCTACAAGCCCTTTATGAGGAGTACGGTTCAGATAAATTTGTGATTGTTGGTTTTCCTGCCAATAACTTTATGTCGCAAGAACCCGGTTCAAACGAAGAAATCGCTGCTTTTTGCGAACGCAATTACGGCGTGACGTTTCCCATGATGGCCAAGATTGACGTGAAAGGGAAGGACATCCACCCGGTCTATGCTTTTTTAACACAGAAGGAAAAAAACGGGGTGATGGACTCAAAAGTGAGCTGGAATTTTCAAAAATACTTAGTGAATGAAGAGGGGGTCGTGGAAAAAGTAATTTCTCCTCGAACTTCACCCAAAGATGAAGAGATTATCGCTTGGATAACCAAATAAATCCATGGAAAAAAAGCAGTTTGAAACCCAATGTGTCCATGAAGGACAATTAAAAGACACGCTCTACAAAGGCGCTATTTCTCCGCTCTACATGGCTACGGCCTATTCCTATGAGGAAACCGACCGCTACCCACGCTATTTCAATACCCCTAACCAAGTGGGCTTGGCCAAAAAAATAGCGGCGCTAGAAGGAGCAGAGGCAGGACTCATTTTTGGCTCAGGCATGGCGGCTATTTCAACCGCATTACTCGCTTTTTTAAAAAAGGGAGATCATGTGGTGCTGCAAAACGATTTATACGGTGGTACAACCAACTTAGTCGTCGAACATTTTGAAAACTACGGGATTGAGTATGCTTTTGCCCAAGGATTAGAAGCCGAAGATTTTGAAGCTAAAATCCAAGAAAACACCAAAGTCATTTACGTAGAAACGCCCAGCAATCCGCTCATGAAGTTGATCGATTTAGCGGCTATTGCACGTTTGGCAAAAAAGCATGACTTGGTTAGTATGATCGACAATACCTTTGCCTCTCCGGTCAATCAAAATCCCATTGCATTTGGGATTGATGTCGTTTTACATTCTGCCACCAAATACTTAGGAGGGCACAGCGATATACTCGCTGGAGCCGCGGCTTGTTCTGCAGCGCATATGGAAAAGATCTTTGCCGTGGCGAAAAGCTTGGGGGGTAACCTCAGTGAACTATCCATTTGGTTGCTGGAGCGAAGCATTAAAACCCTTTCTATACGGGTGAAGCAACAAAATGAAAATGCCTTGGCTTTAGCGCATTATTTGGAATCGCATTCTGCAGTAGAAAAAGTGCATTATCCCGGTTTGCCTTCTCACCCTGACCACGCCTTGGCCAAAAAACAAATGCGGGGTTATACGGGCATGATGTCTTTTGAATTGAAAGCCAATGTGCTCCGTACTACTTTTGAAAAAGCATTAGCACTCATCCAACCAGTGGTGAGTTTAGCGGGAGTTGAAAGCACGATTACTATCCCTGCAATTACTTCCCATAAATTGCTTAGCCCAGCGGCTAGAGCCGAACAAGGTATCACCGATCAAATGGTGCGTTTTTCTGTAGGAATCGAACACCTAGACGATTTGAAAAACGATTTAAACCAAGCACTAACACAGGCCACGCATGAAGGTTGATATTCTCGCTTTTGGAGCACATCCAGACGATATAGAATTGGGTTGTGGGGGAAGCATCGCTAAGGCGGTTGCCGAAGGTAAAAAAGTGGGCTTGGTCGATCTCACTCGAGGGGAATTAGGTACCCGTGGTTCAGCTGAAATCAGAAAAGAAGAAGCGGAGAAAGCGGCTGCGGTTTTAGGGGTTGCATTTCGAAAAAACCTAGGCTTTCGCGATGGGTTTTTTATCAACGATGAGGCGCATCAATTGGCGATCATCGCTCTTCTTCGTGCTCATCAACCCGAACTGGTGTTGTGTAATGCCATAGAAGATCGACATATTGACCACGCCAAAGGTAGTCAGCTGGTGAGTCATGCTTGTTTCTTGTCTGGTCTCGCCAAGATTGAAACTTTAAACGCCGACGGTAATGCGCAAGCCCCTTGGCGTCCGTCTCGGGTGTATCATTACATTCAGTGGAAGGAAATTACGCCTGATTTTGTTTTGGATATTTCCGAACACATCGACCAAAAGATGGAAGCGATTCAGGCCTATTCCAGTCAGTTTTACGATCAAAAAAGCAAAGAACCCGCCACACCCATCAGCAGTAAAAACTTTTTGGAAAGTGTGCGCTATCGCGCGCAAAACCTTGGTCGTTTGACCGGTGTAGCCGCAGCCGAAGGCTTTACTGTAGAACGTATGCCCTTGGTTACTAGCTTCGATCAGCTGCAATAAACATTTTATTTTTTGGG
>WTJP01000015.1 GCA_011526275.1 Candidatus Arcticimaribacter sp.
AACCCAGGACCCTCTCCTTAAAAGGGAGATGCTCTACCAACTGAGCTACCAAGTCCTTACTTTTTCGGGTGCAAATATACATGCAAAAAAAGAAAAATCAACATCATATTGACTAAATTTATTGGCTAAATAAAACAGTAGTTTGAATTCAATTTTTCTAATTGGCTATATGGGATGCGGAAAATCTACCGTGGGGAAATCCTTGGCAAAAACTAAAAACATTCCTTTTATTGATTTAGATCAATATATTGAAGATCAGCAAAATATGTCTGTTCGAGAATTGTTTAAAGAGGAAGGGGAATTAATGTTTCGTAAATTAGAACGGGAAGCTTTGTTGGAATTAATAGAGGCGAATACTCCTGCGGTTGTTGCACTAGGGGGAGGGACACCTTGTTATTTTGACAACATGGAAAAAATCATTGCCTCTCCCCATGCATCCATCTATCTCAATGCTGCCATTCCCTTGCTCACTTCGCGCTTGAAAACGGAAAAAGCACAACGCCCATTGATTGCTCATTTAGAAAACGATGAAGCCCTAATCGAGTTTATCGGGAAGCATCTTTTTGAACGCAACGCCTTTTACAGAAAGGCGAAACATATACTCGACATTCACGAGGAAACGCCCGCTGAGCTCGCCGATAAAATAAATGATCTTCTAGGTTAAATAAACTCCTGCACTAGCGCCATCGAAGCGCACTTCGATGTGTTCGTTGACTGAAGTGGATAGCGATACCCCCTTGAAGTCGGCTTTTACAGGATATTTTTTATGATTACGGTTCACCAAAACAGCAGTGTTCAATTGTGCTAAAGGCACATCGAGTAAGTACTTTACGGCATACATCAGCGTGCTACCTGTATTCAGGACATCATCGACCACAACAACCGATTGGTCTTTTAATTCTTCCAAAGCGATAGAACTACGCACTTGTGCAAGCGGATTCTTTTTGTCGACCTGCAATTCAACCAAGATTACTTCTAGCGATGATATACGTTCTAGACAGTTTTTTATCCGTTCTGCATAGACCAAGCCATTGCTGGCTATCCCCACCAAATAGAGGCGTTTGCGATCAAAATTGGCTTCGTAAATCTGGTAAGCGATACGCAAGGTGGAATCGGCTACTCGGTTCTCGTCGAAAATTAATCCGTTATTGGCTGACATGTTAACAAAGGTAAAAAGTTTTGAATGGAAACTCGGCTTATCCCTATCTTAGTTGTGAAATCAAATGGAATGAAATCTTTACTGTGCTGCTTAAGCTTGCTCCCGCTTTTGATGCTGGGGCAAACCCAAAATGTAGATAAAAAAAATATCGCCCTAAGCGGTTACGATCCGGTGAGTTATTTTACTCAAACAACCCCTGCCAAGGGTAATGCGCACTACACAGCTTCTTGGGAGAGAGCAATCTACCATTTCTCTTCAGCTGAAAACAAAGCTGTATTCGAGCAAAATCCTGAACAGTATGCCCCACAATACGGCGGCTGGTGTGCCTATGCCATGGCAAAAAACAAAACGGTAGAAATTAATCCTAAAGCCTTCCGCATCGAAAAAAATAAACTATATCTCTTCTATAAAACCCGTTGGGTCGATACCCACCAAAAATGGGGCGAAAGGGCAGAGGAGTTGAGAGAGAAAGCCGATGTAAATTGGCAAAAGCGAACGCCAAAAGAATGAGATTTCAACGCATCCTCCGTTTTGAGTTTTGGCCCTTTTGGTTCTTTTATTTCCCGGCCTATTTCAATTGGGCGATCTTGGCAATTAAAGCACGCTACACGACCTACTTTACCGCGACGAACCCGCTCATGAACAACAGCGGAGCGTTGAATACGTCTAAATTCAGTTACTTGTCCAAACTACCCAAGGCTTGGGTTCCTTCAACGCTGCTCGTAGAGAAGGGGGTGAGTGCGTCAGCCTTAGAACAACAATTAGAAGAAAATCAATATAGGTTTCCCCTGGTGCTAAAACCGGATAATGGAGAGCGGGGAAAAGGAATTCATTTGGTTTATACTTTGGAAGAACTTACTGCTGCTCTAGCAAACAGCAAACACCAGCATTTGCTTCTTCAGCACTATTGCGATTATCCCCACGAAGTAGCCTTGCTCTATGTGCGCTATCCCATGGAGAAAAAAGGGCGTATTACCTCAATCACGACCAAAGACTTTTGCTCATTACAAGGCGATGGGGTCCATACATGGGAAGAATTACTTCAGGCTGAAATTCGCGTGTCCCACCGGTGGGAAGAGATCAAAGCACGAGAGAAACTCCCATGGGGTGCTATTGCTGAAAAAGGCGAGCTACATCTAGTCGAACCTATTGGTAGCCATAATCTCGGCACTCAATTCAACAATGGAAACCAATTGAATTCTTTAGAACTAAGCAAGCAATTGGATGCTTGGGCAGATCAATTACCCGGGTTTTATTACGGCAGGTTTGATGTGAAGTACCAAAATTGGGAAGCGCTTTTACAAGGAGAAAATTTTCAGCTCATGGAGATCAATGGAGTCAATGCAGAACCGACCCATATCTATGATCCAAGCTACTCGATACTGCAAGCCTATCGCGATATTTTTTCTCATATGAGAATTATTTATGAAATTAGTGAACAGAACCGACGCTTGGGGATATCACCCAAACGGCTGAAACCATTTTTAATTGAACTAATCCAAACCGCCTTGCGCTAAATCTTTTATGCAGTTACATCTTCAACTATGGCAAGATTTTATTGACCTTTGCCAATCCTTAACGCATGAACAATACACCTGTAAATCAACATGGTTAAATGGGGTGTCCATTGCTGAACACCTGCGTCATTCCTATGAATTTTATCTCTGTTTACTGCAAGGCAGCAGTAGGGGGGGAATCAATTATGACAATCGAAAACGCGATCGTAAAATTGAAACGGATTTAAACTATACACTTGAAAAATTAGAGGCGCTAAAAATTGATTTAAGTACCCTCAATACCTCAAAAGAAATTCGTCTTAAAAGTGTGGAAGCTGGAGAGGAAGAGGTGAAAAGTTCCTTTGAGCGAGAGTTGCTTTATTGCTTGGATCACGCGATTCACCATCAAGCCTTAATTAAGATTGGCTTAAAGGAGTTAAAGCTATCCCATTTAGTTTCTCCTGATTTTGGTGTGGCTTATTCTACTTTACGTTATCGCGCACGCGCCTAATCTTCTTCCTTTTCATCATCCCATAAAAAGTCGTCTAGATTTCTACGGTCTTTTTTGGTCGGTCGTCCTTCTCCTTTTTCGCGATAATAATCTTGTGAAAGTTGTTGAATGTCCCGTTGTTCAAAGGCCTCTCTTGGGGTAGTGTCCATGCGATAAATGTCTACCAATTTTGCCCCGACCCGCGATTTAGGAAAATCCAAGACCGTCATTTGGTAGTTGATTTGATCCTTCCGCACTTCAACTTTGTCCTGACGCAGGACCTCGCGAGAAGCTTTCACTACTTGCCCATTAATTTTTATCTGTCCTTTCTTGCATGCATTACTCGCAATATTTCGCGATTTGAAGTAGCGCATACACCACAAGTACTGGTCGATTCTCATTGTAAAATAGCGTTAAAATCGAGGACTAAAATAAAGTAAAATTGTATCTTTCGGCTCAAATTTTTCCCATGAAAAAAGGCATTCATACCCTTTTACTTTTTTCTTTCCTTTCATTTGCTTTGATTGGATGCTCTTCCAACGACGATGAAGAGACCGAAGAACAACGCGATTTTGCGGAACAAGCTGCAGACGATGACCTTCTTTTGCGCGAGTTCTTGTCCACCCATACCTACAATTATGAAGACTTTAGTTCAGCCAATTCTCCTGTAGAATTTGAAGTTGATACCCTTGCGGGTGACGCAGCCAATAAAACACCCCTTATTGATTTGGTGGAGCGTAGAGAAGTAACGGTCAATACTACCGATGGCCAATCGATTGACCACACCTTGTATTATATTGTAGCGCGTCAAGGAAGCCGATTGGAAGATCGCACTTCTATTGTCGATTCTGTTTATTTGACCTATCGCGGAAAGTTGTTGGACGGGAGTGTTTTCGACGAAACAACCATCCCTGTGTGGTTAGACAATACCTCAGTGATTACTGGTTTCCGCTATGGAGTTAGTGAAATTGCCCCTGGAACCTATACCCAAAACGACGACGGCACCATTGATTTTGAAAACTTTGGTCAAGGAACTTTTTTCCTTCCCTCTGGCTTAGGCTACTTTGCTAATGCACGTAGCGGTATTCCTGCCTATTCCCCGCTATACTTTAGTGTAAATGTACTTACCACCAACCAAGCCGATCATGATTTTGATGGTATTTTATCCATTGATGAAGATGTCGATGGCGACGGGAATCCTTTTAATGACGATACTGATGGGGATGATATTCCCAACTATGCCGACTTTGATGATGATGGCGATGGGGTCAATACAATTGCAGAGTACGACAAAGACGGAGATGGTGTTCCAGACGATACCGATGGAGACGGTATCCCAGATTATCTAGATAACGACAACGACTAATAGCTGTCCTCGCTGCTATCTTTACGTCGATTTCTTTTGAATTTTAAATCATAAGAAGCACTGATGATCCACTGCTTTGCCCGGGTATCGGCTTGTCCAGTGATGTCGATATCGTTTTCTCCTAGCAAAACAATCTCATTATCTGTAAAACCGCGTTCAAAGCGAATCCCTAAACCAAAGCGTCCAAGTTTTAAGCGGGTTCCAATTTGCAGGCCTACGGTGAAGTTTTCTTTCAATTCGCCCAGATTAATTTCATCGCTTTTTTCTGATAGGATGTACTGAAAAGCCGGTCCAGCAAAAACGCTTAGTGGACCAAGCACTTTATACCCCAATAAAACGGGAGCTTCGAGTTTGTTCAATGCAATGCTTTTGTCTTTCCCCACACTGCTTTGGCTTTTGCTGAATTGTAATTCTGGTCGGAGGTAGAAGGTGAGTAAATCAATATTGGTGAAAATCCCCAAGTGGAAACCCGTTTGGGCGTCCACCTCAAGATCGGCTAGCGAAACTTCGGTAGTACTTAGGTCGCCAAAGCTGTCGTAATTTACCCCTCCTTTTACCCCAAAGCTGAGCTGGGCAAAAAGAGGCGTAAAAAACAAAGAACACAAAATGAAAAGTGGAAGATGGAGGCGTTTCATAGGACTTATTTTCGTGCTAATACGTTTGTTGTCGCTTGAACAATAGCATTGGCATTTAGGCCGTATTTTTCCATCAATTGTGCTGGTGTACCCGATTCTCCAAAGGTGTCTTGCGTAGCGACAAAAGCTTGTGGAGTAGGACGGTTTTCTGCCAAAACTCGGGCAACACTTTCTCCCAAACCACCCAAGTAGTTGTGCTCTTCTGCGGTAACGATTGCACCTGTTTTAGCGACAGAGTTTAAGATGATTTCCTTGTCTAAAGGTTTGATGGTGTGGATGTTGATTACTTCAGCTGAGATACCTTGACTATTCAGGGTTTTAGCTGCTTCCAGTGCTTCCCATACCAAATGTCCAGTAGCTACAATGGTTACGTCGCTACCTTCTTGTAAAAGAATTCCTTTCCCGATCTCAAATTTTTGATCGGCAGGAGTAAAGTTGGCTACTTTTGGACGTCCAAAACGTAAATAAACAGGCCCTTGGTGTTCGGCTATTGCGATAGTTGCTGCTTTGGTTTGGTTGAAATCACACGGGTTGATTACCACCATGCCGGGAAGCATTTTCATTAAGCCAATATCTTCCAAAATTTGGTGCGTAGCTCCGTCTTCCCCTAGGGTAACACCGGCGTGCGAAGCACAAATCTTTACGTTTTTACCTGAGTAGGCAATGGATTGACGAATTTGGTCATATACGCGACCGGTAGAGAAATTCGCAAACGTTCCGGTAAAAGGAATTTTCCCTCCAATGGTCAAACCTGCTGCGATTCCCATCATGTTGGCTTCTGCAATTCCTACTTGAAAAAAGCGTTCTGGGTTTTCAGCAATGAATTGATCCATTTTTAAAGAACCAATTAAGTCGGCACAAAGTGCGACTACGTTTGGATTTGTTCGTCCCAGTTCGGTGAGTCCGGCACCAAAGCCAGAGCGTGTATCTTGTGAACCTTGATTGATATATTCGATCATGTCTAATGCGTTATTTGGTTAGTAGTCCCCTAAGGTTTCAGGGTTTTGTGCCAAGGCACTTTCCAATTGTTCGTCGTTGGGTGCTTTCCCGTGCCAAGCATGGGTGTGCATCATAAAGTCAACGCCGTTCCCCATTTCGGTTTTCATCAAAATGCAAATGGGTTTCCCATTTCCGGTTTTGCTTTTGGCTTCTTCTAGGGTAGCTTTGATCGCTGCCAAATCGTTCCCCTCTTCAATGTTGAGTACTTCCCAACCAAAGGCTTTGAATTTGTCTTCCACACTTCCCATAGGCAAAACTTCATCGGTAGAACCATCAATTTGTTTCCCGTTCAAGTCCACAGTAGCGATAAGATTGTCTACTTTTTTTGCCGCGGCATACATAATGGCTTCCCAGTTTTGTCCTTCTTGCAATTCGCCATCGCCCATAAGCGCATACACCAATTTATCGTCTTGGTTGAGTTTTTTCGCTTGTGCTGCACCAATGGCAACAGAAAGCCCTTGGCCTAAGGAACCAGAGGCAATGCGCACTCCCGGTAGGCCTTCGTGGGTGGTGGGGTGACCTTGCAAACGAGAATCAATTAGGCGGAAGGTGTTGAGCTCTTCCACGGGGAAATACCCTCGACGAGCGAGGACGCTGTAAAAAACAGGTGAAATATGGCCGTTGGAAAGGAAGAAAAGGTCTTCGTTAATTCCGTCCATATTAAAGCCTTCGTTTAATTCTAAAATCTCGTTGTAAAGGCAAACAAAAAATTCGGCACAACCTAAAGATCCGCCCGGGTGACCCGAACTGACTTTGTGTACCATGCGAAGAATATCGCGACGCACTTGCGTAACAATAGCTTGCGGAGAAGGTGTTGATGACATTTGGTTATTTTTAATAGTGCAAAAATAGGGGTTCACTAAAGATTAACCGCAACGAACTTATCAAAGATTACCAACAATTTTGATTGTATTTCACTGCATTAGCCATTGCTCACAATGCATTGTTTTTCTTTGAATGACTTCGATCACTTCCGTATCTTTACCGCTTAATAATTAGGATGGAATTTAGCTTATTGCATACCGACCCTGGCAGTAAAGCCCGCGCTGGAGAAATCACAACCGCTCATGGGAAAATTCAAACCCCCATTTTTATGCCGGTGGGAACTGCTGCCACAGTGAAAGGGGTGCATCAACGCGATTTAAAAAATGAAATCAACCCCGATATTATTTTGGGAAATACCTACCATCTCTATCTGCGTCCGGGCACCGATATACTGCGACAAGCGGGTGGACTCCATAAATTCATGGGTTGGGATCGGCCTTTGTTGACCGATTCTGGCGGCTATCAAGTCTATTCCCTTTCGGCCAATCGAAAAATAAAAGAAGAAGGTGTAAAGTTTAAATCCCATATCGATGGTTCCTATCATGTGTTTACCCCTGAAAATGCAATCGATATTCAACGCCAAATAGGTGCCGATATCATCATGGCTTTCGACGAGTGTACTCCTTATCCCTGCGAATACAAATACGCTAAAGCGTCCATGCACATGACCCATCGATGGTTGGACCGCTGTTTAGCGCAGGATAAGAAAAGCCCTTTTCTCTACGGCTACGAACAAACGCTATTCCCCATAGTGCAGGGGAGTACCTACAAAGATTTGCGGCAACAATCTGCAGAGTTTATTGCTTCTCGCGAAGCCCCTGGGAATGCCATTGGAGGGCTTTCGGTAGGGGAACCAGCTGAAGAAATGTATGCCATGACCGATGTGGTTTGTGCCATTCTACCCGAAGATAAACCCCGTTATTTGATGGGGGTGGGTACACCCATCAACCTCTTGGAAAACATAGCGCTTGGTGTCGATATGTTCGATTGCGTGCTGCCTTCTCGCAATGCGCGAAACGGCATGCTCTACACCTTTGAAGGTTCCATCAACATCAAAAATAAAAAGTGGGAGAACGACTTTTCAGTCATTGACCCCGATGCGCATACCTTTGTCGATACGGCCTACTCCAAAGCCTATTTGCGTCATTTGTTTTCTGTCAATGAATTGTTGGGGAAACAAATAGCAACCATCCACAACCTAGGGTTCTACCTAGCCTTGGTGCGACAAGCAAGAGAAAAAATCCTAGCCGGCGAGTTCACGGCTTGGAAGGATAAAATGGTCAAACAAATGGATAAACGCCTGTAAATATGTTTAGACTCATCGATGCCTATATCATTAAGCGCTACTTGTCAACCTTTTTTGTCATGTTGCTCTTGTTTATTCCTATAGGAATCATGGTCGATGTAGCCGAGAAAATCGACAAGTTTAAAGAAAATGAAATACCACTAGGGGAGATCGTAAGCTATTATATTGACTTTATGTGGTACTTCGGGAATTTACTTTTCCCCATCTTTCTTTTTCTCGCAGTGATTTGGTTTACCTCCAAGTTGGCCAATAACACCGAGGTTATCGCCATACTAAGTTCAGGGATTTCATTTAATCGTTTCTTGCGTCCTTACCTCATTTCTGCTACTATGATTGCCAGTTTTGCTTTCCTTGCGGGCATGTTTATTGTCCCCAAAGCCAGTGAGGGATTCAATGAGTTCTTCTTTAAATATCTAAACAAACGCAAAGACGACCGAAAGACAACCAATCTCTTTAAGCAAATCAACGAGAAGGAATTTATTTACGTGAGTAATTACAATCCTACCAGAAAACGTGCACTCGATTTTTCCTTAGAACATTTTGAAGGAGATAGCATGACCTTTAAAATCATGGCGCAATCGATTAGATGGATAGAAAAAGATTCTGTTTTCCGCATGGTGAACTATAAAAAGCGTAGGATAGTAGGGGATGAAGAATATTTAGAACAAGAAAGTGTACAGGATACCCTCTTCGATTTTGAAATTCAAGACTTGGCTCCGCTCAATTACAAAGCTGAAACCCTCACCATGTTTGAGCTCAATGACTTTATTGCTTCAGAAGAACGCAGCGGCTCGGTCTTGATTAATCAGCATTTATTGGTGCGCCATAAGCGCTACAGTTTACCCGTCTCTGCTTTTATTTTAACCTTGATTGCAGTAGCGGTTTCTTCTTTTAAACGCCGTGGAGGGATGGGGGTTAACCTGGCTTTTGGTATCGCTTTGGGCTTCATCTTTATTTTCTTCGATAAGATCTTTGGGGTCATGGTGGCCAAATCGAATTTTTCACCTGCCCTAGCGGCATGGCTACCATTACTCATTTTCTCTCTTTTGGCCATTGGGCTGTTGAACTATGCAAAACGCTAGAACCAGGAGTTTAATCCACCTGCACTTCATTATTTTTATATGGGGATTCACCTCCATTTTGGGGGCGCTCATCGATTTAGATTCTTCGGCTATTGTTTGGTTTCGCATGATGATAGGAGCCGGCGCTATCGCTTTGTATTTTCTGCTTTTTTCGCCAAAATCATTTAGGCTACACCCGGGGGCGATGAAGTACTACCTTTTGGGAGGTGTACTCATTTCAGTGCATTGGTTGCTGTTTTTTTACGCCATAAAAATCTCTTCGATCTCCCTCACGCTCTCCATCTTGTCTTCGGCTTCCTTGATGACATCTGTCTTAGAGCCCTTGGTTTTTAAACGCCCTTTGCGACTCTATGAAGTCTTTTTTGGACTATTTGTCATTCTAGGGCTTTACTTAATTTTCGGGGTACAAAAAGAAAACATGCTGGGTATAGTAACTGCACTGTTGTGCACCTTGCTTTCGGTGCTGTTTTCATTGCTCAATGGGAAACTCATTCAGCACTATCCAGCCAATTCTATTTCCTTCTACCAACTGCTCACCGGCGGACTGCTTTTTACGGTTGTCCTTTTGTTTTCTGAACAAACCGTGGCAGGTTTTTATCGTTTGACCTATGACGATTGGCTGTGGTTGTTTCTCTTAGCGACCGTTTGCACCGCCTATGCCACCATCGCTTCTGTTCAAATTTTAAAGCACGTTACCCCGTTTACCATGATGATATCGCTCAACTTAGAGCCGGTTTACGGGATTCTTTTTTCGCTATTGATTTTTGGAGAAAAAGAATTGATGAGCGGACAATTCTATCTCGGTGTACTCATTATTTTGGGAGGAGTTATTGGGAACGGAATTTATAAACGTCAACGTGAAAAAAGTAGGGCACAGAAGTAAAAATTTATACCTTTGATTGATACATTGAAACCAATGGAATATTTAGATTTTGAATTACCGATTAAAGAAATCAATGAACAGCTAAGCAAATGCCGTGTCATTGGTGATGAAAACGAGATTGATGTAACCGATACCTGCGAACAACTCGAGGAGAAACTCAAGGCGGCCAAAGAAGATATCTATGGGAATCTAACCCCATGGCAGCGAGTTCAATTATCGCGTCATCCCTCTCGTCCTTATACATTAGATTATATCAAAGCCCTTTGTGGGGATACTTTTTTAGAATTACACGGCGACCGCAATGTGCGCGACGACAAAGCCATGATTGGCGGTTTGGGGAAAATCAATGACCAGTCATTCATGTTCATTGGAACCCAAAAAGGCTACAATACGGCGACGCGAAAATACCGCAACTTTGGGATGGCAACCCCCGAAGGCTATCGCAAGGCACTGCGCTTGATGAAATCAGCGGAAAAGTTTGGGATCCCAATCATCTCTTTTGTCGATACCCCTGGGGCATACCCCGGTCTTGAAGCGGAAGAGCGCGGACAAGGAGAAGCCATTGCCCGTAACATTTATGAAATGCTTTCCATTAAAGTACCCATTATTGTGGTCATTATAGGAGAAGGCGCTTCAGGAGGTGCACTCGGTATTGGTGTGGGCGACCGCATTAATATGTTGGAAAACACCTGGTACTCGGTTATTTCACCAGAATCTTGCTCGTCTATCCTTTGGCGCAGTTGGGAGTACAAAGAACAAGCTGCTGAGGCGTTAAAACTCACAGCTACCGACATGAAAAAGGCCAAATTGATCGATAAGATCATCAAAGAACCTTTGGGAGGTGCACACTACGATCGTGCTACCGCTTTCCAAACGGTAAAGGCAGAAATTATGAAAGACTTTAAAGCCCTAGACAAACTCGCTACGGAAGAACTCATCGCACAACGCCGCGACAAGTTCGACCAAATGGGCGTCTTTAATGGCTAGGCTTTTCAGGTTTATCAACATTTTTTCTGACTTATAAACAGCTTTTGTTTATTGTTTTGCGAATACTTCGTTAGACAATAAAGCAAATCTTCAGCTACAATTTCTCTACATTTAACCAATGGAAGAAAGGAAACCAATTATCGCCCCAGCCCTTTCAAATGCTGGAGTAGTAAACCTCGAAAAAGGGAAAATCCCGCCTCAAGCAGTCGATTTAGAAGAAGCTGTGTTGGGGGCAATGCTCATCGACAAAAAAGGTGTCGATGAAGTCATCGATATTTTACAAGTCGACGCTTTTTACAAAGAAGCACATCAACACATTTTTGAAGCGATTCACCAGTTGTTTGAGAGTTCAGAACCCATCGACTTGCTCACCGTTTCAGCCCAACTTAGGAAAAACGAAACCCTAGAAAAGGTAGGAGGGGACTTCTATTTGGTGCAATTGTCCAAAAAAGTTTCGACCTCGGCCCATATTGAATTTCACGCCCGCATCATCCTGCAAAAATTCATTCAGCGCAGTTTGATCAAGATTTCAAACGAAATCATTGAGAGTTCTTTCCAAGATTCAGTCGATGTTTTTGATTTACTCGACGAAGCAGAATCGAAGCTCTATGACGTGACCCAAGGGAACATCAAAAAATCTTCAGAGTCTGCACAAAACTTGGTGATTCAAGCGAAAAAACGGATTGAAGAAATCGCTAAAAAAGAAGGACTGAGTGGGGTAGCCACTGGCTTTGAAAAGCTCGATGCTTTGACCTCGGGTTGGCAACCCAGTGATTTAATCATTATCGCTGCACGTCCCGGGATGGGAAAAACAGCTTTGACCCTTTCCATGGCACGCAACATTGCAGTGATGAAGCAAACCCCTGTAGCATTTTTCTCGCTCGAGATGTCTTCGGTACAGTTGATTACGCGTTTGATTTCTGCAGAAACGGGCTTGTCTTCTGAAAAATTGAGAACAGGAAAACTAGAAAGCCACGAATGGGAACAGCTCAATGTAAAAGTGGGGGACTTGGAGAAAGCTCCGCTCTACATTGACGATACCCCCTCGCTTTCGATTTTTGATTTACGCGCCAAGGCACGCCGACTTTCTTCCCAGTACGGCATTAAACTCATCATTGTGGATTACCTGCAGCTGATGACCGCTGGTACTTCGAACAAAACAGGAAACCGCGAGCAAGAGATTTCTACCATCTCGCGAAACTTAAAGGCCTTGGCCAAAGAATTGGATGTTCCGGTAATTGCACTTTCGCAGCTTTCCCGTGCGGTAGAGACGAGGGGAGGGACCAAGCGTCCTATCCTTTCCGACCTGAGGGAATCGGGGGCAATTGAGCAAGATGCCGATATCGTTTCCTTTATTTATCGCCCAGAATATTACGGTATAGACGAGTGGGACGATGAAGAACGCACTTCCTCTATTGGTCAAGCCGAATTTATTGTCGCTAAGCACCGTAACGGTGGTTTAGACAATATTCGTTTGAAGTTCTTAGGACACCTCGGGAAATTTGACAATTTGGAGACTTTTGATTCTCCTTATGAATTCCCTTCAAAAATGAATGAAACCATCGCGCCTGAACAGTTCCCGTCGGCAGGGGAGGCCTTTGGCTCTTCCTTTAATGAGGACGATGGCGATGTGCCCTTTTAGGTAAAATATAACGCACAAAAAAACCAGCCGAAAGGCTGGTTTTTTTATGGAGTACAATGATCACTATTTATTTGATTTTGTCGACGATGGCTTTAAATGCATCGGGGTGATTCATCGCTAAATCGGCAAGAACTTTACGGTTCAATTCGATATTGTTGGCGTGAACTTTTCCCATGAATTGGCTGTACGACATTCCGTGTAAACGCGCTGCGGCGTTGATACGGGTGATCCATAAAGATCTAAAGTTACGTTTTTTGGTTTTGCGGTCACGGTAGGCGTACTGCATGGCTTTATCCACTGCATTTTTCGCTACGGTCCACACGTTTTTACGGCGTCCAAAGTATCCTTTGGCTTGCTTTAAAACTTTTTTTCTGCGTGCTCTTGAAGCAACTGAGTTTACTGATCTTGGCATTTCTTTTTTCTTTTTTGTTACAAGGCGGTAGAGTTACACTTTTAAAGCCCGCAACAGGGTTGTTGAATTAATTTAACCGGAACAAAGCTTATTTTAAGCGTAATTGTTCTTTGATGTTGTCGGCATCACTTTCGTGTACCAATCCTGAGTGTGTCAATTTAAGCTTGCGCTTTTTTGACTTTTTGGTCAAGATGTGGCTTTTGAAAGCATGCTTACGTTTGATTTTACCGCTACCTGTAAGCTTAAAACGCTTCTTGGCAGAGGATTTAGTTTTCATTTTTGGCATTGCTCTTTATTTAATTATTGTACTCGCTTATTTTGGTTTTTTAGGGCTAATGAACATGGTCATGCGTTTTCCTTCCAGTTTTGGAAGTTGTTCCACTTTCCCCAGTTCTTCTAAATCTTGTGCTAAACGAAGCAACAAAATTTGTCCCTGCTCTTTAAACACGATTGAACGTCCTTTAAAGAAAACGAAAGCTTTCAACTTCGCCCCTTCTTTTAAGAACTTCTCGGCGTGTTTCTTTTTAAATTCATAATCGTGTTCGTCGGTTTGAGGTCCAAAACGAATCTCCTTGATGATGACCTTAGTCGCTTTTGACTTGAGTGCTTTCTCGCGTTTCTTTTGTTCGTAAAGGAACTTTTTATACTCGAGTATTTTACATACTGGAGGGGAGGCCTTGGGTGAAATTTCAACCAAATCCAACTCCATTTCCTGTGCGATTTTCAAGGCTTTTCTCACGGGGTAAACCCCCACTTCTACATTGTCTCCCACCAAACGCACTTCTTGCGCAGTGATTTTCTCATTGATCTTGTGCGGATCTTCCTTGATTACTCGGCCTGGACGGTTAGTCCTTCTTCTACGTATTGCTATGGTCGTCTATTTTAATTAAACCTCAAATTTTGAACTGCTGGCTTCAATTTCGGCTTGAATCTTTTCGATGAAAGTTTCAATGGTAATTGAACCCGTATCGCCTTCCACGCGGTTGCGCACAGCAACAGTGTTTTCAGCGGCTTCTTTCTCACCCACGATGAGCATGTAGGGGAATTTATTCAATTGTGCATCTCGAATTTTCTTCCCAATCGTCTCATTTCGATTGTCGATGAGAGCGCGAATTTCGCTATTTTTCAGCTGATTTGAAACTTTTTCAGCGTATTTTTCATACTTCTCGCTTACCGAGAGAATGATCACTTGTTCGGGCATTAACCAAAGGGGGAAGTTTCCGCCGGTGTGTTCCAATAAAATGGCCACAAAGCGTTCGAGACTTCCAAATGGTGCACGGTGAATCATGACAGGACGGTGCAGCTCGTTGTCGCTTCCTTTATAGCTTAATTCAAAGCGTTCGGGTAGGTTGTAATCTACCTGAATGGTTCCCAACTGCCACTTGCGTCCAAGGGCATCTTTTACCATAAAATCGAGTTTAGGACCATAGAAGGCCGCTTCTCCATATTCAATGACATAATTGAGCTCCTTTTCTTTGGCGGCGTTGATGATGGCGTTTTCAGCTAAGTCCCAGTTCTCGTTGCTTCCGATGTATTTTTCGGGTTTCTCTGGATCGCGTAGCGATACCTGAGCAGTAAAATCTTCAAAACCAAGGGAGCCGAAGACGTATAACACCAAGTCAATCACCTTTTTAAACTCTTCGTCTAATTGGGTGGGCATACAGAAAATGTGCGCATCGTCTTGGGTGAAACCGCGAACACGCGTGAGTCCGTGCAGCTCTCCACTTTGCTCATAGCGGTACACCGTTCCGAATTCCGCATAGCGTTTGGGCAGGTCTTTATAGCTCCACTGACGGGCGTTGTAAATCTCACAGTGGTGCGGGCAATTCATGGGTTTCAATAAGAACTCTTCCCCTTCGGCGGGTGTTTCTATGGGTTGAAAACTATCGGCACCATATTTTTCATAGTGTCCAGAGGTCATGTACAACTCCTTGTTTCCAATATGGGGAGAAATTACTTGTTCGTAACCAGCTTTCTTTTGGGCTTCCTTTAAGAAGTTTTCCAAGCGTTCACGCAAAGCGGTTCCTTTGGGAAGCCACAAGGGTAAACCTTGTCCTACCTTTTGTGAGAATGTAAAGAGGTCGAGTTCTTTCCCCAATTTACGGTGATCACGTTTTTTGGCTTCTTCCAATAGGGCGAGGTACTCGGTCAATTCTTTTTGCTTGGGGAACGATATTCCGTAGATACGGGTGAGCTGTGGTTTGGTCTCATCGCCGCGCCAGTAGGCACCTGCTACGTTGAGCAATTTCACCGCCTTAACAAAACCGGTGTGCGGAATGTGTCCTCCACGGCAGAGGTCGGTAAAGTCGGCATGATCACAAAAGGTGATGGTCCCGTCCTCTAGATTTTCGATGAGTTCTACCTTAAAAGGATTGTTCTCTTTTTGGTAAAAAGCCAAGGCATCGGCTTTGGAGCTGCTACGCATTTTAAAGGCAAACTTTTCACGAGCAAAGCTCAAGAATTGTTTTTCCAAGGCCGCTAGGTCTTTCTCTGAAAAACTCTCCTCGCCAAAGTCAACGTCGTAATAAAACCCGTTTTCAATGGCGGGTCCAATGGTGAGTTTTGCCTCGGGATAAAGCGCTAAGATACTTTGCGCCAAGATATGGGCAGAGGAGTGCCAAAAGGCTGTTTTCCCTTCGTCGTCGTTCCAAGTAAAGAGGCGTAAATCTCCATCTTCTTCGATGAGGGTAGAAGCCTCTACCGTTTGTTGGTTGAATTGTGCCGAAAGCACATTGCGGGCCAAACCTTCGCTAATGTCTTTGGCAATATCGAGTACCGTTAAGGGATTTTCATATTGACGAACCGAGCCGTCGGGAAGCGTAATTGCAATCATGAATGAACAATAAAGCGCAAAGATAATGGGATTAGCGGAAACAGGGGAAGAATTATCCCTTCCTTTTTTTGCCTAAAAGGGCATTGACAAGGGTCAAGATTCCCCAAAAACCAAACCCAATGGCGCCACAAAAGAAGAGTAGGCCAATAAGGAGTACCGGCCAATACCATGGATGCCCTTCGTTTTGAAAGGCTTGCATGATCACCACAGGGCCAATAAAGGCCGCCAAGATGCCGTAAAATACCCGTTGTAGTCCTTTTTGTAAGGCGATTTTGTCCATAGGGCGAAGATAGGGATTTAG
>WTJP01000132.1 GCA_011526275.1 Candidatus Arcticimaribacter sp.
TGTAGGTTGGTTGTAAATGCTGCTAAATCGAGTTGATCATCAGCGGTAAATTGGGTCGTAATGGCGGGCATTACTCCCTTCCAGGTAAAAGAAAAAGGGTTGTTTTTCATTGAATTAAATTTTATATATCTAAAATACTAACTTTATTTTGTTTAACTTTATTGATATTATTAATAACGCCATCGTGGATATACATTACTTTGATAGTCCATTGGGTACGATTAAAGTAAGAGGTGATGTCGCGGGAGTTCAAGAGGTATGTTTTGAAGAATGCCTTGTTGAACAAAAAAATACTACTGTACCCAATACACTACTCCCTTGTGTGGAACAACTCCAACAATACTTTGCTGGAGAACGCCACGCCTTTGATTTAGACTTAAATCCACAAGGCACCGATTTTCAGCAACTCATTTGGAATTTATTGCTTAAACTCCCTTTTGGCAGTACCATTTCTTACTTGAAATTGGCGCGGCAATACGGTAACACCAAAGCCGTTCGTGCCGTTGCTGCAGCCATAGGAAAAAATCCTATATTAGTGGTCATCCCTTGTCACCGCGTTATTGGTAGCGACGGTACTTTGGTTGGCTATGCCGGAGGAATGGAACGAAAGGAACAGTTACTCCAATTGGAAGGTTTTCCGGTTCAAGCCAGGTTAATTTAATCGTGCCAACACATTGGCGTTCTTTTTATGAAAAAAATTCTTCGTTTCCTTTTGGGGGCAGTACTGCTTTTATTTGCTTACCTCTATTTTGGTCCCTACCATTTTCTACTACTAGCCGCCAACAAAGCTTTTGAAACTGGGCGAGACACTGCCTTTTTAGAAGACTATGCTTATTTCGACAATCGTGAAGTAAAGGCAGCAGCAATTGCCCAACCCTGGCCAAAACACGGGCAATACAACAAGATTCCGCTTTCTGAGAAAATAAGTGAAGAACACGAAAAATATCAATCGGTGGCCTTTTTGGTTATCCACCAAGATAGCTTGTTGCACGAGTCCTACTACAATGGCTATGGCGAGGACTCCAAAAGCAATTCGTTTTCTATGGCCAAGAGTTATGTTTCGGCCCTATTGGGAAAAGCCATTGAAGAAGGAAAAATAGAAAGTCTCGACCAAAAGGTGGGGGATTTTCTTCCTGCTTATCAAACAGGTTTAGCGGCTAATTTAACCGTAGGAGATTTGTCTTCCATGGCCTCTGGCTTAGACTGGAACGAGAAGTACGACCTCTCCATCAACGGTATGATGGAAGCCTATATTACTCCCGACTTAGACAAATTGATGAACAGTCGAAAAGTGACGAGTGCACCGGGAGAGGGCTTTGTCTATTTAAGTGGAAACACTCAACTCTTGGGCATGGTACTCACCAAAGCACTTGGCCAATCATTAAGCAGCTATTTTGAAGAAAAGTTTTGGCAACCCATGGGGGCTGAAGAAACAGCGCTATGGCAATTGGATAGTGAAGAAAATGGCATGGAAAAAGCCTACTGTTGTTTTGCTTCCAATGCCAAAGATTTTGCGCGTATGGGGAAATTGTACAAAGACCACGGACGTTGGAATGGAGAACAATTGTTAGACTCTGCCTTCATCGCCAAGAGTGTACAGCCGCGATTTGAAGAAAGCCCAGAATACGGATATGGTTGGTGGTTGACCCACTATGAAGGTGAAAAAGGCTTTGCCATGCGAGGTCACTTGGGGCAGTATGTCATTGTTTTCCCAGCCTCTGATTTAATGATTGTTCGCCTTGGTCACCAACAAGGACCCAAGAAGGATCGTTTTGGAACACAATTGTTCCACGATCTAATTCAAGAAGGATTTGAAATGCGCAATAATGTTACGCAACCTTGATCTAGCTAAAATTCTATTTTTAGATATCGAAACGGTTCCTGAGGAGGAAAACTACCAAGCGTTGTCTTCTACACGACAAGCGCTTTGGGCGAAAAAAACCAGCTATCAGCGAAAGGAAGAACACAGTGCTGAAGACTTCTATGAACGAGCGGGAATTTGGGCAGAGTTTGGTAAGATCGTGTGTATATCCGTTGGTTTTTTTGACACCAGTACAAGCAAACGCAGCTTTCGTATCAAAAGTTTTTCGGGGGAAGAAAGCAAGTTACTTTCTGCATTCAAGCAACTTTGCGATGAGCATTTCTACTTAAAAAGTCATTTACTCTGCGCACACAATGGGAAAGAATTTGATTTCCCCTATTTGGCTAGGCGCATGGTAATCCACGGTATCGAATTACCCAGAGTGCTGGACTTGTTTGGGAAAAAACCGTGGGAAGTTCCTCACTTAGACACCTTGCAATTGTGGAAGTTTGGGGACTATAAACACTTTACCTCCTTGGCTTTATTGACCGAAATTTTAGGGATTCCCTCCCCCAAAGACGATATCGATGGGAGCGATGTTGCGCGGGTTTATTATGAAGAAAAAAATCTTCCACGCATTGTTCGTTATTGCGAAAAAGACGTATTAAGTTTGGCCCAAGTAATCTTGCGCTTCCTAAGAGCTCCATTGCTGGAAGAAGATCAAATAGTATGGCTGAGCGAATAGAAGACCCTTTATTGTCCATTAAAAATTTATCGGTTTCTCTACAGGGGAAATCCATTTTAAAGCAGATAAATTTATCGCTCCACAGCAATGAAATCGTTGCCTTGGTTGGAGAATCGGGTAGTGGGAAATCGGTTACAGCACAAATGATCATGGGACTCCTCCCCGCTTCTTTGCAGTTAGAAGCCCAAGGGGAACTTTTGTTTGACCAACAGCAGCTGTTGCAGTTTAACGCTTCCGACTGGGAAAATTTACGCGGGAAGCAAATTGGCATGGTGTTTCAAGAGCCTCAATCCTCGCTCAACCCCTCCATGCGTTGCGGACCACAAGTGGAGGAAATGGGGCAGCAACATTTTTCGCCTCCATTGAGTAAGGCTGAACTAAAAGCAAAAGTCATTTCTGCTTTTGAACAAGTACAACTGCCTTCTCCAGAGCGTATTTACAAAGCCTACCCCCACGAGTTGAGTGGTGGACAAAAACAACGCGTCATGATTGCCATGGCACTTTTGTGTCAACCCAAACTCTTGATTGCCGATGAACCCACTACCGCTCTTGATGTTCTCGTGCAAAAAGAAATCATGCAATTGATTAAACAGCTGCAAAAAGAAACCAAAATGGGCGTCTTGTTTATCTCGCACGATTTGGCTCTTGTGGCTTCTATAGCCGATCGTATAGCGGTAATGCAAGCAGGGAAAATCGTGGAGCAAGGAGAAACAGAAAAGCTGTTTTCAGCTCCAGAACACCCCTACACCAAAGGCTTACTCAATGCGCGGCCACCCAGCGATAAACGATTGAAGGAACTCCCTACCTTAAGCCATTTTATTGATGGAAATTTTACGTTGCATGCTGAAAATGCGAAGGAAAGAAACGAACGACTAGATAAACTTTACAAACAGCCGCCTTTGCTACAGGCAGAAGGTGTACAAAAGATCTACTCCAACCAAAAGAGCTTTTGGCAGAAAAAGAAAGCGACAACGGCTTTGGAAAATATTTCTTTCTCCCTTTATCCTGGCGAAACACTTGGATTGGTTGGAGCCTCGGGTTGCGGGAAATCGACCCTCTCTAAAGCGTTGGTTTTTTTGGACCCTCCAACAGCAGGAGAAGTACTGTGGAAAGGGCAAGCCATTGATGCAAATAGCAGTAGCCAAATCAACCAATTGCGGAAAGACATCCAGTTTGTTTTTCAAGACCCTTATGCTGCGCTTCACCCCCTAAAAACGATTGGCAGTGCACTCGAGGAAGTACTTAAAGTACACACCCCCTTTGACCCCTCGCAACGCAAAACCGAGCTGGTGAATCTCATGGAACAGGTGGGCTTAGACGAAGATTTTTTAGCGCGATACCCGCACCAACTATCTGGGGGACAACGGCAACGGGTAGTTATTGCCCGAGCGCTTGCCGCGCAACCCAAGGTGTTGATTTGCGATGAAAGTGTTGCCGCCTTGGACATTTCTGTTCAAGCACAGGTGCTTAACTTACTCAACGAACTAAAAGAAAAACTACAGTTGTCTTACCTCTTTATCTCCCATGACTTGGGTGTGGTCAAACACATGGCCGACCGAATCATCGTCATGCATCAAGGCCAAATTGTAGAAGAAAACGAAGC
>WTJP01000144.1 GCA_011526275.1 Candidatus Arcticimaribacter sp.
AAAAAAAAGCTCGCCCTTGTTATTCAACCCAACGGACTTCGCCTGACCTTCTAAAGGAAATCAATCTTTCTTTGTATTTTTGGCTATATCACTCATTATGCGTCCACCCTTAATTCTTTTGTGTGCATTGTTTAGCCTCGTGGCTTGCACCACGACACAACTACCTGAAGGAGCCATAGAATTACCCAAAAAAATAGACGAAACCTCTGGCTTAGCTAGTTTTGGCGATCACTTTCTCACCCTCAACGATTCAGGAGGAAAAGCAACCCTCTACCCTTTCAATAAAAAAGGAGAGCGCTTAGGGAAACACAAGATTGAAGGAGCTATTAATCGCGACTGGGAAGACATCGCCCAAGACAGTACTCATTTTTACATTGCCGATACGGGAAACAATTACGCCACCCGAAAAGACCTAACAATTTATATCGTCAACCAAGCATTTAAATTGGAAGATTCCATCAAGGTAAGCTATGCGTCCCAAACCAAATTTGAGAAAAAAAAGAAAAACAAATACGACGCAGAGACCTTAATCGCCTATGGAGATTCCCTGCTCATTTTTTCAAAAAACCGCAAATCGCGTAAAACACAACTCTATGCTTTCCCTAAAAAAGCGGGAAGCTACTCCCTTGAGAAATTGCGTAGCTTTGAGGTCAATGCCCTCATCACAGGAGGAGATTATGATGCTGCCTGTCGGCGTTTGATCCTCACGGGCTATTTACCCGATTACACCCAATATATTTTTAAAGCAGAAAACTTTCAATTGAAGCAGTTGGAAGAAGTTGTTTTGGAACGCTACCAACTTCCGCTCTCCCCTGCACAAATCGAAGCCGTTAAAATTTTAGAAGACGGTTCGGTTTGGATTACCTCAGAAGGAGAAGGAGCCAACCTCCCCTACCTTTACGAAGTTGATTTTAATCTTTTATCACCAACAAAATAGCATGAATATCCATCGTTTACTTTTAAACCAACCCCACTTTCCCAATTTGGGTTTGCTCCTTTCCCGCATCATTACAGGGGGCTTAATGTGTTATTTACACGGCTGGTCAAAACTCATGGCGGGCACTGGGCGCTGGGAACGACTAGGCAGTGGCCTAAGCGATCTTTTGGGGCTAGACTTTTTAAGTATTCCCCTCGGGTTTATGGCGAGCTTCGCAGAATCGATAGCTGCCTTACTTATTATTGTAGGGTGGTACACCCGCCCCTCGGCCTTTTTACTGGCCTTTACCATGCTAGTCGCTGTAAGTAAAAAAATCCCCGCTGGATTGCGCGACGCCGAATTACCACTACTCTTTCTCTGTCTTTCACTTCTCCTCCTTTTTTCGGGAGCAGGAAAGTACAGCCTTGATCATATCATCTCAAAAAAATAACGCCTTATGCACCATCTCCTCTACTTATTCCTCCTCTTTAATTTCAGTCCGCAAAGCGAACCACCCATCGACCTACAACGTGTGGGAAAATGGAAACTCGCGCGAAAAGTTCCGCAAGAAGGCCCGAATCGTTGTTATGTAGATGCCTTAACTTTCTATGAAAACAACGCATTTGAACTGGTCTTTAAAACGATTATTTCCAACGAAGAACGTGTGTATACCTACACCGGTGAATACACCCAAAATGGAGAAGCGAACATCGCCTTGGGCGATGGTCTTGCCTATTTGGTCAACTTTACACAAATTGACAACAAAGCAGATTTTCGATTTGAATATGGCGAAAATCTAGGCATGTTTTGCACCCGAGAGGAGCACCCCTATCCACACAAACACGAACCCCACGATATCCTAGGAGAAAAAACCACCCTCTAAACCCTTTAGATGAATTTACTTTCGGTGGAAGGGGTTGGAAAAACCTTTCAAGACAAAGCAGTTTTTGAAAACATTTCCTTTGGTATTAATCAAGGACAAAAAATTGCCCTAATCGCAAAAAATGGTAGTGGAAAAACCACCCTACTCAAAGTCGTTGCAGGACAACTTTCCCCCGACCAAGGAGAAGTAAATCAACGAAAAGGATTGAACGTTTCCTTCTTGGCACAAGAACCCAATCTCGACCCTAACCGCACGGTCGAAGAATGTATTCTGCAATCGGGAAACCCTATTCTAAAAATTATTTCGCGCTATGAAAGTGCCTTACTGCACCCTGAGGACCAAGAGGAATATCAGGCTGCTTTTGAGGCCATGGAGCAGCACCAAGCTTGGGATTTTGAAACCCAGTACAAGCAAATTTTATTTAAGCTTAAATTGGATCAACTCGATGCAAAGGTGCAACAGCTTTCTGGTGGACAACGCAAACGCATTGCCTTGTGTATAGCCCTACTGGAGAAACCCGATCTTCTTATTCTAGACGAGCCAACCAACCACCTCGACCTAGAAATGATCGAATGGCTAGAAGGGTATTTCGCTAAAGAGAAGTTTACTCTTTTGATGGTGACCCACGACCGCTATTTTTTGGAACGGGTGTGCAACGAAATCATAGAACTCGATCAAGGACAGCTTTACACCTATAAAGGCAACTACAGCTATTATCTCGAGAAACGCGACGCACGCATGGAACGGGAAGATGTAGAGGCACACAAAACCAAACAAACCTTTAAAAAGGAATTGGAATGGATGCGTAGACAGCCCAAGGCGAGAACCACCAAATCTAAATCGCGGATTGAAGATTTTAAACGCATTAAAGCCAAAGCCCATCAACGCCGACAAGAACACGAATTGCAGTTGGAAATCAACATGGAACGTTTGGGCACCAAAATCATTGAATTGCATTCGATGGGGAAAAGTTTTGGCGATAAAACCATCCTTAACGGCTTCAACTACAACTTTCAGCGCAACGACCGTATAGGTATTATAGGGAAAAACGGAACTGGAAAATCTACCTTCCTCAACCTCATCACAGGAGACATTAAACCCGACAGTGGGAAAATTGTGTGGGGAGAAACGGTCAAATTTGGGTACTACACCCAAGGAGGAATCAAGGCAAAAGAAGGACAAAAAGTCATTGAAGTTATTCGGGAATTTGGGGAGTTTATTCCCCTAAAAAAGGGACGGAAAATTTCAGCACAACAGCTGCTTGAACGTTTCCTTTTCGACCGAAAAAAACAATACGACTTGGTGGAGAAACTCAGTGGTGGAGAACGCAAACGCCTCTACCTCTGCACAGTTTTAATCCAAAACCCCAACTTCTTGATTCTCGATGAGCCCACCAACGATTTGGATATAGTTACCCTCAATGTGCTAGAAAATTTCTTACTCGACTTCCCCGGTTGTTTGATTGTGGTTTCGCACGACCGCTATTTTATGGACAAAATTGTCGATCACCTCTTTGTTTTTAAAGGCAACAGTGAAATCGAGGATTTCCCTGGAAACTACACCGATTATCGGGTTTATGAAAACAGTCAGGTCAAAGAAGAAAAAACAAAAAGCAAACCCAAAACCAATTGGAAAGCTCCAAAGGAAGGGAACGCACTTAGCTATAACGAGCAAAAGGAGTTCAAACGCCTCGAAAGGGAAATCGAAAAGTTGGAAGAAGAAAAATCTAGCCTAGAAGCGCGCTTTACCGATGCGTCGCTTGCTCCTGAAACCATCACGGAACTCTCTATTGAATTGGGTGAACTGAGTAAAACCATCGAAGAAAAGACCGAGCGATGGTTCGACCTATCGTCTAAAATGGACTAAACCACCAAAGACAATAAACAAACCGATACAAAACCGACCATGGCGATGAGTAAAGTCATGATGGACCATGACTGGAAGGTTTGTCTTTCGTTTAAGCCCAAATACTGACTCACCAACCAAAAGCCACTGTCATTGACATGCGACAAGATGGAAGCCCCTGCTGCAATGGCTAAAACCAACAAGGCTTTTTGTGGGGCTGCCCAATCAACCCCCACCAAAGGAGCGGTTAAACCCGCTGCGGTAATCATGGCTACAGTAGCAGAACCTTGCAATAGACGGATGACAACAGCAGCCAAAAAGGCAAATAACAACAAGGGAATACCTTGGTTAGCAATGGCTTCAGCTATCATTTTACCTGCCGCGGTGGTAATGAGCATTTGCTTAAAGGTGCCACCAGCACCGGTCAATAAAATTATCATTCCGGCCGGAGCCATAGAACGATTAGCGATTTGTTGCAACGCTTTTGATGATACTCCATGGCG
>WTJP01000064.1:0-2658 GCA_011526275.1 Candidatus Arcticimaribacter sp.
AGCTGCTTATGCTGGGCATAGTGGCGCCACTTTTCTAGCGCCTCTTGAAGGTCGGTTGGGATGGTAGAATCGAACTGCATCCACTCGCCTGTTTTGGGGTGCTCGAAACCTAAGGTTTTAGCATGTAGGGCTTGTCGCGGTAGCAACTTAAAGCAATTTTCGACAAACTGTTTGTATTTACTAAAAGAGGTTCCTTTTAAAATCGCATTTCCACCATAGCGTTCGTCGTTGAACAAGGTGTGCCCAATGTGCTTCATGTGGGCGCGAATTTGATGCGTCCGACCGGTTTCCAATTGACATTCAACCAGCGTAACATAGCCCAATCGTTCTAAGACTTTGTAATGGGTAATTGCGGGTTTTCCAGCATCTTCATCGGGGAAAACCATCATTTGTAAACGATTTTTAGGGTGACGACCAATATTGCCCTCAATCGTTCCTTCGTCCTCGCTTACATTTCCCCATACCAAAGCGACGTATCTACGTTCAGAACTTTTATCAAAAAATTGTTTTGACAAATGGGTCAATGCCTGCTCGGTCTTGGCAATAACCAAGAGTCCGCTAGTGTCTTTATCGATACGGTGTACCAAACCGGGACGTTGCTGTTCGTTTTTCGGTAAATGATCGAAATGATACAAAAGGGCATTGATGAGGGTACCTGAATAATTGCCGTGTCCGGGGTGCACCACCATTCCTGCCGCTTTGTTGATGACGATAACTGTATCGTCTTCATAGACCACATCAATGGGTAAATCTTCGGGAACCAATAAGTTTTCGTAGGGCGGGTGAGCAAAAAGTACCCGCACAACGTCTCCAGCTTTGACTTTGTAATTGGATTTTACTGCTTGATCGTTGACAAAAATACTTCCTGCCTTTGCAGCCTGTTGAATTTTATTTCGCGTCGCATTTTCTATGCGATTCATCAAGTACTTATCTACACGAAGGGGTTCTTGTCCTTTGTCGGCGGTAAAAGAAAAATGCTCGTGGAGACCGTCTTCTTGAAGTTCTGCGTCGTTGTGCTTATCGTTTTCCATTGCCTAGCACAAGATCAATTTTTGAGGTTTTGGGAAGCACCATTCCGGGTTTAATTTTTTCTCCTTCATAGCGAATCTCCAAGACCATGTCTTTCCCAATATTGTTTCTATAGGTGATGTCTCCCACAGTAAAACCAACGGCTGTTAAACGCGTTTCCGCATTGCGCTTGGTAATTTGGATAACATCTGGGACTTTTAGTTTGCGGTAGCCAGATGGATTTAAGGTGAAATAAATTTTACGCCCGCGTTTTACTTCTGATCCTGCTTTAGGCGTTTGCTCAATAACCGCAAAAGGAGGATAATTTGGATTGAATTTTGCCGAATCGAGGACTTCAAAGCGCAATTCATACCGTTCTACTAAGGAAGGAATATCGTTGAGCGGAAGGGTCTCAAAATCGGGGACAGTTATGTGATCATTGTTTTGGGTCATGGCATCGAGGCTGTAATACACCCCAACCAAAACCAAACAACCCGCCACAAAAGCGAAGCCCAGCTGGCGCAAGAACACTTTACTGAATAAAAAACGCAAATAATTCATGGAGTCGTTTCTAGCGGTAAAGATAAGAAACCCCAACGGATTGCTGGAACAAAGTCGCCCACTTTGGTAAACGATTCTTATTTTTATGGCATGAAAAAAATCATCGCGGTAGTGAGTGGTGGTTATACCTCGGAAAGAGGCATATCCCAAAAAAGCGGACAAGTGGTCTTTAATGCCTTATTAGACACCCCCTTTGAATGTTATCATATCGACATAGCAAAAGAAGGATGGACGGTAAAAGACGCAAACGGAACATTACATTCCATCAATAAAAGTGACTTTAGTATTGCGGTAGATGGGACAACGAAAACGGTCGATTGTGTGGTGAACATGATTCACGGAGCACCGGGAGAAAACGGTCAATTGGCCGGTTATTTGGAAGTGCTCGGTATTCCGCACAGCAGCTGTTCTACTGCCATGGCGGCCTTGACCTATGATAAACGCAACTGTCTTGCTGTGGCCAATAGTCTTGGCATTCCTTCTGCCAAACGCCTTGCATTAAATTTGGGGGATAAAATTGAGCTAGAAGATATCATCAACACGGTTGGGCTGCCCTGTTTTGTAAAGGCGAACCGAGCTGGCAGTAGTTTTGGGGTGTATAAAGTGACCGAAGCAGCTGACTTAAGTGCTGCCATTGAAGGGGCATTTAAAGAAGATGATGAAATTTTGATTGAGGCTGCACTAGAAGGACGAGAAATTACAGTGGGTGTTTTAGAACGCAAAGGAGAAATCGTCGTTTTACCCATTACTGAAATTGTTTCGGAAAATGACTTTTTTGATTACGAAGCAAAATACGAAGGGAAATCGGAAGAAATAACCCCTGCAAATCTTCCCGAGGCTTGGGAGACCGCTGCTAAAAGCATGGCGAAAAAGCTCTATAAAAGCATGGGATTAAAGGGAATTACCCGCTCAGAATTTATTTTTGTGGACGGGCAACCGCATTTGTTGGAAATCAACACTATCCCGGGGATGACCCTGCAGAGTATAATTCCTCAACAAGCAGAAGCAGCTGGAATTTCGTTGACCGACTTACTCACCGACCTCATCGAAACCAGCATCTTAAAAAAAGCGTAACTTTAGCTTATGAAA
>WTJP01000064.1:2758-4122 GCA_011526275.1 Candidatus Arcticimaribacter sp.
ATCGGGGCTAACTTTATCGTGCGAGGCTTGCGCAATCCAGCAGACTTTGAGTTTGAGAAAACCATCACCCAAGTGAACCGTCGCTTGTCGAATATAGAAACGGTATTTTTACTCACCTCGGCAGAGACCGCTTTTATTAGCAGCAGCATAGTGCGCGAGGTAATGCATTTTGGCGGAGACTATTCCTCCATGGTCCCTTCTCCCGTTCGTCTATGAGACGACCTTTTCCCACAAATGCCTGATGTTGGCATAAATATTTGAATACAAGTTCGGCACCTCCTCTTTAGCTACCCACTCCACTTTTTGTATCCCCTCTTCTTCTTGCGGAATTAAAGCTTCATCGAAGTCGGTTTCCATGGCATACCAATAGGTTTTTTTAAGTCGGTATTTCCCGTTGCGATGGAACAAATGCAGGGTCGTTGGTAGGGCGGCAGTAATAGCAAGACCGGCTACTCCAGTTTCTTCTTCTACTTCGCGCATGGCAGCGGTTCGAACCGCTTCGTCCTCTTCTATTCGCCCTTTGGGTAAGTCCCACTTATCGTTTCGGTAAATAAACAAATATTTTCCACTAGAGCGTTGACGAACAATACCTCCCGCCGCTTCTATGACCTTGAAGATTTCATAAAACAAGGCCCACATTTTTTCCTCTTTAGCATGGTAGAGGTACAGTTGTTTCACCTTTTTTGATCGCAAGGCCGCCACGATGTTTTTCTTATTGGTGAACTTTAGAAAAAACAAAGGAGAATCGGGGGTTTGTTCTTGGAATGTAGTGGTGAGTATAATGGGTTTTTGATTGAAAAATACTTTATACATTTGCGTATGATTTATAGTAAAGACACAGCCTCTAAAACAGCACAACACCTTCTTGAAATTAACGCAATTAAATTGAGTCCTGAAGACCCATTTACATGGGCTAGCGGATGGAAATCCCCAATTTATTGCGACAATCGCTTGGCATTATCCTATCCTCAAGTACGGGATTTTTTAGCAGAAAGCCTCGCCGAGCAGGTAGAAAAATTATACGGAAAAAAAGTAACCATTGCTGGAGTAGCCACCGGGGCGATTGGAATTGGAATGTTGGTCGCACAAAAACTGGACCTCCCCTTTATCTATGTTCGCCCAGAACCTAAAAAACACGGACGTCAAAATCAAATCGAAGGTCATGCTCCAGCAGGTGTACCGATAGTCGTTATCGAAGACCTCATCAGTACAGGAAAAAGTAGTTTGAATGCTGTAGATGCGATTCAAGCCCAAGGCTTCGAAGTATTGGGAATGTTAGCCCTCTTTTCTTATGGTTTTGCCGTTGCAGAAGATAACTTTTCTGCTAAAAAAATTGCGCTGCATACTTTGAGCAACTATGAGCA
>WTJP01000120.1:0-2361 GCA_011526275.1 Candidatus Arcticimaribacter sp.
GAAAAAGTTTGGCTGTTGAAAGGACAGGGAAGTCCGTTGTTTAAACAACTAGAACAGTTGTTGCGCGAGCAACACATTGCACACAGTTATGTACCAAAAGAACGCCTCGATCGATTCAATGCCAAGAATCATCAAGGGGCTATTGCTGCCATCTCTCCCATTGCCTTTGTTCCCCTAGAAGAACTCATCGATCAAGTCATGGAAGCAACCACCACTCCTTTGTTTCTTTTGCTCGATCATATCACCGATACCCGTAACCTAGGCGCCATAGTACGAACTGCCGCAGCCACAGGGGTGCACGGGATTATTTTACCACAAACCGGAAGTGCACGCATTACTTCCGACACCATTAAGACTTCAGCTGGAGGAATATTTAGCGTTCCAATCGCCAAAGTGGATCACCTCAAAGATGCTATTTACACCCTTCAAGCCAACGAAATTCTCACGGTTGGGGTGTCTGAAAAAGCAACGCAAACCATTTACACAAGTAAAGTAGATGGTCCTGTGGCCTTGGTGATGGGATCGGAAGAAAAGGGAATCGCTAAAAGCACCTTGGCTATACTGGAGGAAAAAGTAAAACTGCCCATGCAAGGAAGTATAGAATCCTTGAACGTATCTGTAGCTTGTGGTGCTGTTCTCTATGAAGTAATCCGTCAACGCAATCATCAATAGCATGCGCATTCCCTTGGCCGAACGCTTACGCCCTAAAACCCTGTCTGAGTATGTAGGACAGTCGCATTTGGTGGGGGAAAACGGAGCTTTAACGCAAATGATCCAAAGTGGAAACCTGCCCTCTCTCCTTTTTTGGGGCCCACCAGGGACAGGGAAAACCACCCTAGCTACACTTATTGCCAAAGCCCACGAACGGCCTTTCTACAATTTGTCGGCTATCCACTCAGGAGTGAAAGAGGTGCGCGAGGTCATTGAAAAAGCAAAACAGTCGGGGGGACTTTTCACCAACAAAGGACCGCTTTTGTTTATCGACGAGATTCACCGGTTTAGCAAGTCCCAACAAGACTCCCTTCTTGGCGCTGTTGAAAAAGGCTATGTGACCCTCATTGGCGCTACTACTGAAAACCCAAGCTTTGAGGTCATCAATGCACTTTTGTCGCGCTGCCAAACTTTTGTCTTACAACCTTTGGCCATAGACGATTTAAGGACTTTACTGAAGCGAGCCATAGCCAACGACACTGAATTAAAAAAATACGCCATCACCCTTGAGGAAGACGAGGCGCTCTTGAGTCTCTCGGGAGGAGATGCCCGAAAACTGTTATCGCTTTTAGAATTGGTGGTGCTATCTTCTCCAGAAAAAGAGGTGCATATCACCAACGAACTGGTACTTGCACAAGCCCAAACCAATACCGTTTTATTCGATAAAAATGGGGATTTACACTACGATATAGCCTCGGCCTTTATTAAGTCTATACGGGGTAGTGACCCCAATGCTGCAGTTTATTGGCTGGCGCGACTCATAGAAGGAGGAGAAGATGTTAAATTCATTGCACGGCGTTTACTCATTTCTGCTTCAGAAGATATTGGCAATGCTAATCCAACGGCTTTGGTCATGGCCAATACCACCTTTCAATCGGTGCAAGCAATTGGCCTTCCAGAAGCGCGTATTATTTTAAGTCAATGTGCTACTTATTTGGCCTGTAGCCCAAAGAGTAACAATGCCTATACGGCTATTAATCAAGCCATCGCCAAAGTAAAAGAAACCGGGAATCTTCCCGTACCACTTCATCTGCGTAATGCCCCTACCCAACTCATGAAAGAATTGGATTATGGGAAAGACTACCGCTATGCCCATGATTATCCCGGGAATTTTGTCCTACAAGAATACCTGCCAGAAGTGCTGAGTAAACACACCTTTTATAGCCCTGGTGGCAATCCCAAAGAAGATCAGTTCAATCGATTTTTACACGACCGTTGGAAAGGTCACTACGACTACTAAATCTTTTTCCAAAAGAAAGGTGTAAACAGGATCAAGACGGTAAAGAGTTCCAAACGTCCCAATAACATCAAGAAAGCAGCCCAACATTTTCCTGCAGCACTCATGGCGTGAAATGAGAAAGAAGGTCCAAATTCCCCGAGTGCTGGTCCAACATTCCCCAAACTAGAAGCCGCAACCCCAATGGAAGAAATAAAATCTAAACCAAGCATTGAAAAACCTAGCGATCCAAGAATAAAAGAAAGCATGTATAGAATAAAGAAGCCATAAATGTTCTGAATCACTTTCTCCTGCACCAAGGCATTGTTATAACGAATTTGTAAAACAGCGTTGGGGTGTAATGCCCGGTTGAATTCTAAAAATCCACTTTTAATCATCAAATAGTGGCGTACGCCTTTCATCCCCCCTGAGGT
>WTJP01000120.1:2461-4548 GCA_011526275.1 Candidatus Arcticimaribacter sp.
AAAATCCACTTTTAATCATCAAATAGTGGCGTACGCCTTTCATCCCCCCTGAGGTTGACCCAGCCGACCCACCAACAAACATCAAACCGAAAAACAGTAAGGTGAGTAGCGGCGTCCAAGTGGTAAAATCAGCAGTGACAAAACCCGTGGTAGTCACCACAGCTATTACTTGAAAAAAAGCATGGCGAAATGCACTTTCGACCTTTCCGAATACCTGTGGATGCTCAAAAGCACCAGAAACGCCCAGCTCCACATTGAACCAAAGAATACTGCCTACCAATAGGGAAGCAAAAAGAATCATTCTACTGTAAAAGCGAAATTCTTCGTCTTGAAATATGCGCTTTACTTTCCCGGTTAAAGCAAAGTAACTCAATACAAAATTCACACCCGCGATAAACATAAACGCGGTAATGATATATTGCACTAAGGGTTGATCGTTCCAAAAAGCAACACTGGCGTTTTTAGTTGAAAATCCGCCGGTCGAAACTGTACTCATGGCGTGGTTGACCGCATCGAATAAATTCATTCCTGCTAGCCAAAGGAGAAGGGTTTCCACCAAAGTAAAGCCCACATAAATAAACCATAACCGTTTAGCTGTATCTGTAATTCTAGGATGCAATTTATCGCTACTCGGTCCTGGGGCTTCGGCGGTAAACAACTGCATACCTCCTATCCCCAAGAGCGGCAAAATTGCTATAGCCAACACAATAATTCCCATTCCCCCAATCCAGTGCGTGGTACTGCGCCAAAACAACACTCCTTTAGGAACAACTTCGATATCGGCTAAAACAGAGGAACCCGTGGTGGTATAACCCGACATGGTCTCAAAAAATGCACTGGGTACATCTTGAAAAACCCCAGTTAGTAAATAAGGTAACATCCCCGATAGGGTCATCAACAACCAACCTAAACTCACCACCAAATACCCCTCGCGTTTGTTGAGCTGTTTGGTGTGATTACGGGAAATTAACATCATGATGATTCCCACCAAAAGGGTGAGCATCGCTGCCATAAATAGCGATGTGGTTTGTCCGTCTTTGGTAAGGATACTCACAAGGGTAGAAATCAGCATAAAACCTCCATTGAAGAGCAGCAATACCCCCATGAGATAACAAATGATTTCGCTGTTGAACTTGTGCATATTACAAGAATAAACTTTCAACTTTGGCCAAAGCGCGCGGCAAACTACACACCACTACACGGTCGCCTGCTTCAATGCAGTAATCTCCAAGAGCAATGATTCCTTCCCCTTCTTTAATTACCCCGCCAATAGTGGCCGAGCGTGGGAAGTCAATATCGCGGATAAGCATGCCGTTGACTTTGGATTCTGGCTTTACAATGAACTCCAAAATTTCAGCATTTAAACTGCTAAGGGTGGTTAAATCGACCACCTCCCCTCGTCGAATGTAGCGGAAGATCGTATTGGCCGTTAAAAGTTTTTTATTGATGAGGGTATCAATTCCAATCGATTGTGAAAGTTGGAAATAGTCCATGTTCTCCACTAGGGCGATGGCTTTTTTTACTTTTTTGGACTTCGCCATCAAACAAGACATGATGTTGGTTTCTGAGTTTCCTGTAACACAAATGAAAGCGTCCATAGCTTCTAGACCTTCTTCTTCTAAAAGCTCAACATTTCTACCATCCCCGTGAATGACCATCACATTGGGGAGTTGATCGGCCAAATCAAAGGCTTTGGTTTTATTTTGCTCGACCAAAATCACATTAAACTTGTTTTCAGCTAGGGCTTTGGCGGTATTATAGCCTATTTTCCCTCCACCTAAAATCATTACATTTTTGATGACCTCCTTGTTCCTACCGGTTAGTTTATACAACTCTTCTACGCCTTCCTTCAGGGTAATAAAATACACCAAATCTTGCGCTTCAAAAGGAGTATCTCCTCGTGGGATCACGGTGTATTGAGTAGCTTTACGTTGCAACGCAATGGGCATAAAATGCACGTCGGGGAAAATTTGAGCAGCTTCTTTAACTGTTTTTCCCACAAAAGGCACATTGTCTTCCAAAGTAGTTCCTACCAAGGTCAACGCGCCTTCTTCGAACTCATAACTATCACTAAAAGCCGATTGATC
>WTJP01000120.1:4648-15878 GCA_011526275.1 Candidatus Arcticimaribacter sp.
ATGTCTTGGGATTCGTAGGAGAGTAATTTGGCCAAATGAAAGCCAACTTCCCCGGCACCAGCGATGATAATCTTCATTTTGATTGGTTCGAAAACACAGACAAATATAGTAAAGTTTCTTTCGAAACTCCCTTTGCTATTTTCTCATTCTACTGCAAAAGGCAGTATCTTTGCCCTCTATGAAAAAGCCAGTTACTCCCTACAAAGGGTCTTCATCCTCTAAAAAGGAACAAGTCACCAACATGTTCGACGGCATCTCCAAGCAATACGATTTATTGAATCGTGTTATTTCCTTGGGCATCGACCAATCGTGGCGTAGAAAGGTGGTTCGCTTGGCTAGTGAGCATCAACCTCAACGTGTTATTGACGTCGCTACGGGTACAGGAGACCTTGCCATTGCCTTAAAAAACACTGGAGCTGAAGAAATTATTGGCCTAGACATTTCCCCAGGAATGCTCAATATAGGAACAGAAAAAGTAAAGGCGCTTTCCCTCGATAAACAAATTAACATGGTCTTGGGTGATGGGGAAAAACTCCCCTATGAAGATGGTTATTTCGATGTGGCTACAGTTGCCTTTGGGGTGCGCAACTTTGAAGATTTGGACAAAGGATTAAGTGAGATTTTTCGTGTTCTGCGAAAAGGTGGAAGACTTTTGGTTTTAGAAACTGCCGTTCCCACCCGTTTTCCGTTCAAGCAGGGCTATCAAATCTACAGCGGCTGGATTGTCCCACTTGTTGGTCGTCTCTTTAGTCGCGATCGAAGCGCCTACCAATATTTAACCGATTCTGCCGCAGTTTTTCCACACGGACCCGCTTTCAACAATATTTTGGAAAAAATTGGGTTTATAGAGGTGAAAGACAACCCACAAACCTTAGGGGTTGCTTCTATCTATTGTGCAACGAAGCCCTAAAATAAAACACCTTCTTCTTTGTACTGTGTTTCTCCTCTTGGGGGAACACCTCAGCTTTGCGCAATATTATCAGGTGCGAGAAAGGGTAAAACACCTGCAAAACTTTGATAATAAAACCCTCCACTACGGTTATTTTTTTGGGTTTAATGAATTTGGGTTTAAGTTTGAATATGTCAACACCTACTCTATTCCTTACAGCCAAGCAATACAAGACTTCGCCCCATCCCTCAATGGAAAAGGCTACCCCAATGTAGAATTGAAAAAAAACTTGGGCTTTAATGTGGGGCTCATTGGGGATTTGAGAATTAATCGTTTCCTCAACTTGCGTTTAGAACCCGGCTTATATTATTCCCAAAGGGATTTACTTTACCCCAACGACTCTCCAGCTTGGTTTAGAGAATTTAGAGGAGATTACACCAGTGAAAACGATGGCATAAGAGAAGTGAAATCGACCTACATTCACCTTCCCTTGTTAATCAAATTTAGTGGAGAGCGCATTAACAACTGGAAACCTTATTTGGTTGGGGGGATGTCAACTTCATTTAACCTTTCGAGCAATCAAAAAAACAACGACGATAATTTCAATAATGTGTTTCGCCTCACCAGTCAAACCTTTAATTATGAAATTGGATTTGGAATAGACTTTTACCTGGTGTATTTCAAGTTCTCTCCCTCCATTCGCGGGATTTTCTCCATCCAAGATGAATTGGTGCCCGATAATATCATCAACGGTAGAAGCCCTTGGACCTCAAACATCACGCAACTATCAACCCAAGGGGTGGTAATCAATTTAACTTTCGAATAGTATCAACGGCAAAAGTGCCCTAGGCAGATAGCAGCTGCAGTGGCTACATTCAAACTTTCTGGCCCTACACTCGACTTTCTCGGGATGGTTATTTTGTTGGTCATAAAAGGAGAGAGCTCTTCCGATATCCCATGTGCTTCACTCCCTAATACCAAAACCGCTGCCGTTGGAAAGTCCAAGGAGTAAATCGACTCCCCTTCCAAATAAGTCCCAAAAACAGGTAAGCTGTTTTCTTGGAAAAAATCGACTAGGTCTGCATAGTGTACTTTCACCCGACTAAGCGAGCCCATAGTGGCTTGTACCACCTTAGGGTTATAACAATCTACGGTTTGAGGAGAGCACAACAGATGATTAATCCCAAACCAATCGCACAAGCGAATAATCGTTCCTAGGTTTCCAGGGTCCGTCAATTGATCGACCACCAGTAGGCGTTCTTGTGTGGGCAAAGCCATGGAAGCAGGAATAGGAAAAACAGCTAAAAACGGGGAAGGATTCTTTAAACTACTCATCCGTTTCATCGCGGGTTCATTGACCGTTTCTACAGAAAAAGCAGAACTGTTTGTGGTGCCATAAATAGCTTTGGGTTGATAGCCCGCAGCTAAAAAGGCTTCTATGGATTTTTTCCCTTCCACCACAAAGGCTTTTTCTTCTTGGCGTTTTTTCTTGATTTGCAGGTCACAGACCCATTTCAGCTCCTTCTTTGTAATCATAAATGATGTATTTTTGCCCAAAAGTGTTCCCACCTTGCATTTGAACAGCACAAAAATAACGATTCTTGTTTTGGCCTTCGGTTTTCTGTTGGGGTGTAGCAGCACTAAAAATCTAAAAGAAACTGAAGTCCTTGCAGTAAAGCAGAATTTTATTTTAAATGGTGAGGAGAAACCTCAAGACCCCGTCTTACTCCTTTCACAAACCCCAGTCAATTCCAAACTGCTGGGTTTCCCCTATAAACTTCATCTCTATAATTTAGCTGAGAAAACACCCGAAGCTAATTTTGATGCATGGTTAAATCGCAAACCGAAAAGAGAAGAACGATTGCGTCTTTTCTTGTCTGAAAAACAATTACGGCAACTCAAACAATACCGAGTTAACATCGCCAATTGGTTAAAGAACAGTGGAGAGGCGCCGGCATTAATTAAGCAAGAAAATTTAGCACTCACCACCTCATTATTTAAGCAATACTACAACAACCTAGGCTATTTCAACGCTACAGCCACTGCTACCTTAGACAGCTTGCACCCTCAGAAGACTGCAATCAATTACCAAGTCAATACAGCAACACTCTTTACCCTAGACAGCATTCAACACGTAGCAGCTTCCAAAGACATCGATTCCATTTACCTCGCCCACCAAAATGACAGCTACCTTAAACAAGGGGAAGCTTTTGAGGTAGAAAAAATCAATGCCGAACGCGAGCGTTTACTCACTTTATTTCGCAACAACGGGATATTTAATTTTCAACAGCGCTCCATTCGCTTCAAGGCGTTTAAAGACAGCTTAGGACAGGACACAAAAATCCCTGTAGTAGTAGAGATCAAAAATGCGCAGAAGAGGGTTCAAGACACCCTAACTGAAATCCCCTATCGGGTACAAAAAATCAATTCGCTATCGCTCTTCGTTGAGAATCCTACGGAAGATTTTACCATCTACACCGATTCCATTCAGCACAAGGCCGCTACAATTTTTTCCAACGGCCGTTTAAAGTACAAACCGCAAACCCTAACCAAAGGGGTGAAAATTGCTGCTGGGCAGGTCTATAGCGATGCCAACCGCTCTGCGACCTATCGTTTCTTTAATGAATTGCAAAATTTTAAATACCCCACCATCGTTTACCAGCCCCTTGCACGCGATTCTACCCTACTCGACGCACAAATTTATTTACGCCCAAAAGAACGTTTTTCCCTTGGATTCGATTTTGATGTTTCCCATTCCAACATTCAGGATATCGGGATTACTTTAGGTTCTTCTGTGATTAGTCGAAATGTGTTTCGTGGTGCTGAAATCTTAGAAGTGGGGGTTAAAGGAACTGTAGGCGCTTCAAGCGATGTGGCAGAACAAAAGAACACCTTTTTTAATCTTTTTGAATTGGGAGGAAATATTCAAATTCGTTTCCCACGGGTTTTAGCGCCTGAATCGCTTCGCAGAACTTTCTTTGACAACACCACGGCACGCACTAATGTCTCGCTTGGGGTTTCGGTGCAAGAAAATATTGGCCTTGATCGGCAAAGCTTTACCGGGAACTTTGAATACAGCTGGAAAACCAAACCCATTTACACCCTCACCTTTAAACTTGCCGATATTGAGTATGTCGATAATAGAGCCATCGATAATTACTTCAATGTTTACCGCAATTCCTATGCCCGCTTGAATGAAGTAGCGAGAACCATTCGCAATAACCCCTATTTGAATCAAGCCGATGAACTCGCACTACCCCTCGTGGCAGATGCTTTTATTGACCACGTTATCAATGAGCGGTCTGAAATTGAACGCTCGGATCCTCGATACACAACGGTTTCTAATATCCGAGAACGGAAAAACCGATTAACCGCCAACAACTTCATCGTGGGATCTTCATTTACTTTCCTAAAAAACAACCAAGAGAGTATAGTGGACGAAAACTTTTCGCAGTTTAGAGTTCAATTGGAATGGGTAGGGAATTTACTCAACACCGCCCTTAAATGGACCAATGCTCCGGAAGACGAAGAGGGGAATCGCACCATCTTTAACCTCGCTCCATCACAATATATAAAATCGGAATTGAGCTACATTAAGCACTGGGAGGTGGGAAGAGAACGCATCCTAGCTGTTCGTGCTTTCACTGGTTTAGCCCTACCCTATGGAAATGCGAATAGTATTCCTTTTACCCGTTCCTACTACGCAGGAGGGTCGAATGACAACCGTGCTTGGAGGGCCTATAGACTAGGACCAGGGTCCAGTAGCGGAATCAATGAATTTAACGAAGCAAACTTTAAACTTGCCTTTAACATTGAATACCGCTACCCTATTGTGGGACCAGTGAAAGGAGCGTTCTTTATCGATGCTGGAAACATTTGGAACATCAACAACAATGTGAACGACGCCAAACAAAATCTCAATTCCTTCCGCGATTTAAACCAATTGGCAATTGGAACTGGTTTTGGTCTTCGCTATGATTTTGATTACTTCGTTTTTCGTTTGGATACAGCTTTTAAAACCTTTGATCCTTCGCAAGTTCCTGAGAAACGCTGGGGCTCCCAAGTTGCTCTAAAAAGAGCCGTGCTTAATGTGGGGATTAATTATCCCTTTTAAGTGTATTTTGTTACTTTTGTTGGCTAGAAACCAGAAATATGAAATCTAACTTTCCTAAAGGAGTTGCCACTGGGCGACAAGTACAAGAAATTTTTGAATACGCTAAGGCGAATAAGTTTGCGCTACCAGCGGTAAATGTAATTGGAAGTAATTCCATCAACACGGTTTTAGAAACAGCCGCAGAATTAAACAGCCCTGTTATTATTCAGTTCTCCAACGGAGGAGCGCAGTTCAATGCAGGAAAAGGCTTAAGCAATGAAAATCAGCAAGCAGCAATAGCTGGTGCTGTAGCGGGAGCCAAGCACATTCACGAACTCGCCGAGCTTTACGGAGCAACGGTTATTTTAAATACCGATCACTGTGCGAAAAACCTTCTTCCATGGATCGACGGTCTCCTCGATGCTGGAGAAGAATTTTTTAAAGCAACAGGAAAACCTTTGTACAGCTCTCACATGATCGACCTTTCGGAGGAACCGATCGAAGAAAATATTGCCTTGTGTAAGGAATACCTTACCCGCATGGCCAAAATGGAGATGACCCTCGAAATTGAATTAGGAATTACTGGAGGTGAAGAAGACGGTGTAGATAACTCTGACGTTGATGTATCTAAACTTTACACCCAACCAGAAGAAGTAGCCTACGCCTATGAAGAATTGATGAAAGTAAGTGATCAATTTACCGTAGCTGCCGCTTTTGGAAATGTTCACGGGGTATACAAGCCAGGTAACGTGAAATTAACGCCGAAGATTTTGAAAAACTCACAAGAGTTCATCTCAGAAAAATACGGCGTTGCAGCCAATACAGTGGATTTCGTTTTCCACGGTGGTTCAGGTTCTACGGTAGAAGAGATCCGCGAAGCCATTGGTTACGGTGTAATTAAGATGAACATCGATACCGACCTTCAATTTGCCTTTACCGAAGGTATTCGCGATTACATGAATGATAAAGTGGACTACCTAAAAACACAAATTGGAAATCCAGAAGGAGCTGACCAACCCAACAAAAAGCACTACGACCCACGTAAATGGCTACGTCTTGGGGAGGGTACCTTCAAACAAAGATTGATTCAAGCATTTGAGGATTTGAACAATATCAATACCTTAGCTTAAACAAAATCATTTTATATGAGTTGGTTTAAACGCAGTGAGAAAGGGATCCAAACCCGAACGGAGGAAAAAAAGGATATCCCAAAAGGCCTGTGGTACAAAACCCCTACAGGGAAAATTGTCGAGACCCAAGAATTGGCCGACAACTTTTATGTTAGCCCTGAGGATGAATACCACGTGCGCATTGGAAGTAAGGAATATTTTGAGATTCTTTTCGACGACAACCACTACAAAGAGCTGCATGAGAATGTAGTTTCTAAAGACTTCTTGAAATTTGAAGATTCCAAAAAATACAGTACACGTTTAAAAGAGGCCACAAAAAAGACGGGGCTAAAAGATGCAATTCGTACTGCAGTAGGAAAATCGAAAGGGAAGGAATTGGTTATCGCTTGTATGGACTTTGGCTTTATTGGCGGTTCTATGGGATCGGTAGTAGGAGAGAAAATAGCGCGAGCGATCGACTACGCAATTGAGCATCACTTGCCTTTTATGATCATCTCAAAATCTGGGGGTGCCCGTATGATGGAAGCTGCTTTTTCACTCATGCAATTGGCGAAAACATCGGCTAAGCTCAATGCCTTGTCCGAGTCGAAATTACCCTATATATCGCTTTGTACCGACCCAACAACAGGGGGGACAACCGCTTCTTTTGCTATGTTGGGCGATATCAATATTGCTGAGCCAGGTGCCTTAATTGCCTTCGCAGGACCACGGGTAGTGCGCGATACCACAGGGAAAGATTTACCTGACGGCTTCCAAACCAGTGAATTTTTATTGGAAAAAGGCTTTTTGGACTTTATCTCCCACCGCAAGAACTTAAAAGATCAAATCAATTTATACATCGATTTAATTCTAAATCAGCCCATAAGAAAATAAGCCACAGGCTTTAGGCTTTCATAAATTGGTGTATCTTTGCACCGCTTTAATTAGCAATTACATAACAATCATTGAAATAATATTAGCATGTATTTATCTAAAGAAAAGAAAGAAGAAATTTTCGCTGAACACGGAGCATCAAAAGCAGACACTGGTTCTGCTGAAGGACAAATCGCTTTGTTCTCTTTCCGTATCAACCACCTTTCAGAGCACTTAAAACAAAATCGTAAAGATTTCAATACCGAGCGTTCATTGGTGAAATTGGTAGGTAAACGCAGAAGTTTATTGGACTACTTGAAAGCCAAAGACATCGAGCGTTACCGTGCGATTGTGAAAAAACTAGGCCTACGTAAATAAGCCTTTTCTCTACTTATCGGATCATTAAAAAAGCTGAATCAAAGTTTTTCATTGGCGACCTGCAAACACAACACAACAACAGTTTAGGTTTAATTAAAATGAAAAAAAATGATTCCAAAGACGTTCACAGAGGAGATACAGCTCTCCAATGGTAGAACCATTACCCTAGAAACAGGAAAGCTAGCAAAACAAGCCGACGGATCGGTAGTTGTGCGTTGTGGTGACTGTATGCTTTTAGCTACAGCAGTATCTGCACGTAAAGCTAGTCCGGTGGACTTTTTACCACTTACCGTAGATTACCGCGAGAAGTTTGCCGCCGCAGGAAGATTCCCAGGAGGTTTCTTTAAGCGTGAAGCACGACCAAGCAACGAGGAAATTTTAACCATGCGTTTGGTTGACCGTGTATTGCGTCCACTTTTCCCAAAAGATTATCACGCTGAAACACAGGTGATGATCCAACTCATGTCGCATGACGAGGAAGTAAAGCCCGATGCACTAGCTGGATTAGCCGCCTCTGCAGCTATTCAATTGTCTGATATTCCATTTGAATATCCTATCTCAGAAGTACGTGTGGGTCGAATTGACGGTGAATTCATCATCAACCCAAGCTCTGCGCAATTGTTAGAATCTGATGTAGACATCATGATTGGTGCCAGCGAAGATTCTGTAGCCATGGTAGAGGGAGAATTCGATGAAATTTCTGAACAAGAAATGATCGAAGCCATCGCTTTTGGTCACGAAGCCATTAAAGCACAAATCGCTGCGCAAGTTCGTTTAGCAGAAGCTGTTGGGAAAAAAGAAACCCGTGAGTATGAAGAAGAGGATAACGACGCTGATCTTGAAGCTGCCATCCTTGATAAGGCATACCAAGCTTGTTATGACATCGCCAAGCAAGCTTCAAGCAAAGCCGACCGCGGTATTGCTTTTAGCGAAGTAAAAGACGCCATTAAAGCTGAATACAGCGAAGAGGAATTGGAAGAAAAAGGAGAATTGATCTCTAAATATTTCTCTGGAGCTCAAAAGAAAGCAGTACGCGACCTTGTATTGAATGAAGGTATTCGTTTAGACGGAAGAAAAACAACCGACATTCGTCCTATTTGGTGTGAAGTAGATTATCTACCTTCCACCCACGGATCGTCAGTATTTACTCGTGGAGAAACGCAGGCACTTGCTACGGTAACCTTGGGTACATCACGTGAGGCAAACGTTATTGACCTCCCCACCGAACAAGGTGAAGAAAACTTCTACTTGCACTACAACTTCCCTCCTTTCTGTACAGGAGAAGCACGTCCGTTGCGTGGTACATCACGACGCGAAGTTGGACACGGTAACTTGGCTCAACGCGCCCTTAAAAAGGTGATGCCCGACGATTGTCCTTACACTGTTCGTGTTGTTTCTGAAGTACTAGAATCAAATGGTTCGTCTTCTATGGCTACTGTTTGTTCAGGAACGATGGCCTTGATGGATGCTGGGGTGCAAATCAAAAAACCGGTTTCAGGTATCGCCATGGGACTCATCAGCGATGGAGATAAATTCGCTGTCCTTTCAGACATCCTTGGAGATGAAGACCACCTTGGTGACATGGACTTTAAAGTTACAGGAACCGAAGACGGAATTACTGCCTGCCAAATGGATATTAAAATCAAAGGCTTAAGCTATGAGATTTTAACCCAAGCTCTAGAGCAAGCTCGTCAAGGACGTTTACACATCTTAGAGAAATTGGTAGAAACCATTGCTGCTCCTGCTGAAACAGTAAAAGAGCACGCACCTAAGATGATCAACCGCATCATTGCTAACGAATATATTGGTGCTTTGATTGGTCCTGGTGGAAAAGTAATTCAAGAGTTACAGAAGGAATCTGGTTGTACTATTGTAATCAACGAAGACCCTGTAACGGAAGAAGGAATCGTTGAGATTCTTGGAACTTCCCCAGAAGGAATTGCCATGGTCGAAGCGAAGATTGACTCCATTACCTTTAAACCCGTAGTTGGAAACACCTATGAAGTAAAAGTCATCAAGATGCTTGACTTTGGTGCTGTTGTAGAATATACCGAGGCACCGGGGAATGAAGTTCTTCTTCACGTGAGTGAGTTGGCTTGGGAGCGCACAGAAAATGTGAGCGATGTAGTCAACATGGGCGACATTCTCGAAGTGAAATACTTTGGTATTGACTCGAGAACGCGCAAGGAGAAAGTATCGCGTAAAGCGCTTCTTCCACGTCCAGAACGTAAGCAAAAACCAAGAAAAGAGGACTAATCTTTTTTTGAACTACATAAAAACCACTCTTCGGAGTGGTTTTTTTTTCGACTTATGTAACATTTTTGATTTTTGAACGTATAAAGAAATACAACGATTCATTTCAATGAGACAATTAAAAATTACCAAGCAGGTTACCAACCGGGAAACCGCATCACTCGATAAGTATTTACAGGAAATTGGAAAAGTAGATTTGATCACTGCCGAAGAAGAGGTGGAACTCGCTCAGCGCATTAAAGCGGGAGATCAAATTGCCTTGGAGAAACTCACCAAAGCCAACTTGCGCTTTGTAGTTTCGGTAGCAAAACAATACCAAAACCAGGGACTCACCCTACCCGATCTAATCAACGAAGGGAACTTGGGATTGATCAAGGCAGCAAAACGCTTTGACGAAACCCGTGGATTTAAATTTATCTCCTACGCCGTATGGTGGATTCGCCAGTCGATTCTTCAAGCCTTAGCAGAACAGTCGCGTATTGTTCGTTTGCCTTTGAACAAGATTGGCTCCATCAATAAAATCAATAAAACCTATGCCTTTCTAGAGCAAGCCCATGAGCGTGCTCCCTCGGCAGAAGAGATTGCAAAGGAACTCGACATGACGGTAAACGATGTAAAAGAATCCTTGAAAAACTCTGGACGTCACGTATCCATGGATGCACCCTTAGTAGAAGGAGAAGATTCTAACCTGTATGACGTCTTGAACAGTGGGGAATCTCCAAACCCCGACCGTACCCTCTTGCACGAATCGCTTAAAACCGAAATTGAGCGCGCATTGGAAACCCTCACCCCCAGAGAAGCGGATGTAGTTCGCCTTTACTTTGGCTTAGGAGATCAACACGCAATGACTTTAGAAGAGATTGGCGAGACATTTGACCTCACCCGTGAGCGTGTACGCCAAATTAAAGAGAAGGCTATCCGCCGACTAAAACACACTTCCCGAAGTAAAATATTAAAAACCTATTTAGGATAAATCTTAAGCAACCCTTGCGGTTGCTTTTTTTATATGGAAAAACGTATTGCTCCCTCTTTGTTGGCCGCCGATTTTGCCAACCTTCAACGCGATAGTGAAATGCTGAATGCCAGTGAAGCCGATTGGTTTCATATCGACATTATGGACGGCGTATTTGTTCCCAATATTTCGTTTGGGATGCCTGTTTTAAAAGCCATCGCCAAACACGCTAAAAAGCCGCTAGATGTGCATTTAATGATTGTAGATCCCGATCGCTATATCGAGGAGTTTGCTGCTTTAAATGCAGCGATCTTAACGGTACACTATGAAGCTTGCACCCACTTGCACCGCAGTTTACAAAAGATCAAATCCTGTGGCATGAAAGCTGGGGTCGCTTTAAATCCACACACGCCTGTACAGGTTTTAAAAGACATCATTCAAGACGTCGATTTAGTGTGCCTAATGAGTGTAAACCCAGGCTTTGGTGGACAAAGCTTTATCGAACAAACCTATGAGAAGGTAAGAGAACTAAAAGCGCTCATTACCGAAAAAGGGGCTTCTACCTTAATTGAAATTGACGGGGGAGTAACCGACGCAAATGCAAGGGCATTGACCGAAGCAGGCGCTGATGTTCTAGTGGCAGGAAGCTTTGTGTTTAAATCAGACGATCCAACGGCGACTAT
>WTJP01000091.1 GCA_011526275.1 Candidatus Arcticimaribacter sp.
TAGTAGAGCGCAGCGCTTGGTGGATGCACATTATCGGGATATTTATTTTCTTAAATTACCTCTACTATTCCAAGCACTTACACATTCTATTGGCTTTCCCTAATACCTATTTCGCCAATCTCAATCCAAAAGGGCAATTTGGAAACAATCCTAATGTAACGGCAGAAGTGCAGTTGATGATGGATCCCAATGCCGATCCTTTTGCAGCGGGAGACGATACGGCAGAAGTGGAAAAATTTGGTGCTTCAGATGTTATGGATCTCAACCGCATTCAGCTCTTAAACGCTTATACCTGTACAGAGTGTGGTCGTTGTACCAGCGAGTGCCCAGCCAACCAAACAGGAAAGAAGCTCTCCCCACGTAAAATCATGATGGACACCCGCGATCGTTTAACCGAGGTGGGCGACAACATGGAAAAAAACAAAGGGACTTTTGTAGACGATGGCAAGCAGTTGTTGGGCGATTACATTTCGCATGAAGAGCTGTGGGCATGTACTTCCTGCAATGCTTGTGTAGAAGCTTGTCCGGTCAATATTGACCCCCTTTCGATCATTATGGACATGCGACAGTATTTGGTTATGGAAGAGTCGGCAGGACCTTCAGACCTAAACAACATGATGAGTAACATTGAAAACAATGGCGCTCCATGGCCTTTTAATCAACAAGACCGTGCCAATTGGGCACAAGAATTATAAATTTCAATTCACTACTATGCACAAAGAAGAAGCAGAAAGCTATTTACACAAAAAAGTAGAAAACGGAGAAGAAGTTAGTCCGGTACTTCCTGAAGGGATCAAAAATTATTTGATTGATATCGATGGAACGGTATGTGACGATATCCCGAATGAGGAGCCTGAGCGTATGGCTACAGCCGAGCACTTCCCCGATGCGCTAGAAACCCTAAACGGATGGTATGATGAAGGTCATTTAATTTGTTTCTTCACTTCTCGCGTGGAAAGCCATCGCGAAGTAACCGAAACTTGGTTGAATGAAAAGGGCTTTAAATACCACAGCCTTTTGATGGGAAAACCCCGTGGAGGAAACTACCACTGGATCGACAACCACTTGGTAAAAGCAACCCGTTACAACGGAAAATTCACCAACTTAGTAGAAAAAGATGTGACCATTGAAGTCTTTGACGATGGTCAGCACGACTAAATAAAACAACCCCTATGGTAAAAGTATCGACATTAGCCGAGTGTATGGCAGAAGGAAGAAGCCCAGAAATCTTGTTTTGGGTGGGATGTGCAGGTAGTTTTGATGAACGCGCCAAGAAAATCACCAAGGCTTTTGTTAAACTGCTCCACAGTGCTGGAGTGGACTTTGCCGTTTTGGGAGCAGAGGAAAGCTGTACAGGCGACCCTGCCAAACGTGCCGGGAACGAATTCCTTTTTCAAATGCAGGCCATGACCAATATCGAGGTCATGAATGCCTATGAAGTGAAAAAGATCGTCACCACCTGTCCGCACTGTTTTAATACCTTAAAAAACGAGTATCCCGAGTTAGGAGGGAAGTATGAAGTAATTCACCACACCCAACTACTTCGGGATTTACTCGAAGAAGGGAAAATGACCATTGCAGAGGGTACGTTTAAAGGAAAACGCATTACCTATCACGATCCTTGTTATCTAGGCCGTGCCAATAACGTCTATGAAGCTCCGCGAGAGCTCATCCAGAAATTAGACGCTGAATTGGTCGAGATGAAAAGCTGCAAGTCACGTGGATTGTGTTGTGGCGCTGGAGGAGCACAAATGTTCAAAGAGCCAGAACCAGGGAACAAAGATGTGAATATTGAACGCACCGAACAGGCGTTGGAAACACAGCCCGACATCATTGCTGCGGGTTGTCCTTTCTGTAACACCATGTTGTCTGACGGAGTCAAAAACAAGGAAAAGGAAGACAGCCTTCCCGTGTTAGACTTGGCCGAAATGATTGCTACTGCTAAAGACCTCTAAAATGCTCGTCCCCTTTTCTGCTTTACCTGAACACGCGAGGGTATGGATTTACCCTTCATCGCGTCCTTTTACGCCAGAAGAAAAAGTGGCCATTTCTACCCGTATGGAGGAATTTCTCAACCAATGGGCCACACATGGTACCCCCTTAAAAACGGGTTTTGCTTTGCCTTATGACCATTTTATCGTCATTGGTTTAGACGAAGCCGTTCAAGGTGCTTCGGGTTGTTCGATCGACGCTTCTGTTCATCTTATTCAAGCCTTAGAAAAAGAGTTTGACCTTACCCTCTTGGACAAAATGAACGTTTGTTATCGTCAAGGGGAAGGCATCATCTACACCCCCTTAAAAGACTTTAGAAAGCTGGCGAAAACCCCTGCGGTTAACCAAGAAACCGTTGTTTTCAATAACTTAGTGGTGAACAAAGGGGAATATGAAAGCCTTTGGGAAGTGCCTGCCTACAACAGCTGGCATGCCCGTTTTATCAAATAAACTATCTCCTATGCGGTATTTATTCTTTTTTCTCTTCGGAGGTGTGCTCTTCGCACAAAACAGTCAAGACCCACTTGTTACAACCGATTGGGAAGCCCAAGAAAAGTGGGTGGATAGTGTGTATGCCCAAATGAGCACCGAGCAGAAAATTGGCCAACTCTTTATGGTCATGGCCTTTAGCGAACAAGGAGAACAGCACTTTAAGGAAATCGCGCGTCAAATTGACGACTACCATTTGGGGGGAATTATATTCTCTCTAGGCGGCCCTGTAGAACAAAGCCGTTGGCTAAACGCCTTTCAAGAACGCGCCAAAACTCCACTACTCATTGGAATGGATGCCGAATGGGGGGTGGCCATGCGCTTAGATTCGGTTCGCCCTTTTCCTTGGAACATGACCTTGGGGGCCATTCAAGACAACAAATTGGTGGAAGCGGTTGGTAACCGTATAGGAGAGCAAGCCCGCCGATTAGGAGTGCACATTAATTTTGCCCCCGATGTAGATATCAATACCAACCCCAAAAACCCCATCATTGGGAACCGCTCTTTTGGGGAAGACAAAGCCAATGTAGCGGCTAAAGGTTTAGCTTTTATGCAAGGAATGCATCAAGCCGGAGTGCTGTCTTCTGCTAAGCATTTCCCCGGGCATGGCGATACTGCGAAAGACTCGCATCACGATTTACCTTTAATTCGCTTCGATCGTGAGCGCTTGTTCAGTACCGAACTCTTTCCCTTTGATCAACTCATGCAAGCGGGGGTATCCTCGGTCATGGTAGGGCATCTCAATGTTCCCGCACTGGAGGAGGGTATTCCTTCCTCTTTGTCGAAAACCATCATTGAAGAACACCTGCGTAAACGCAACCAATACAAAGGACTCATCATTACCGATGCCATGAACATGGGAGCGGCTTCTGAAGTTTCAAAAATCAATAGTATAGACGTCGCAGCTTTCTTGGCCGGGAATGATATTTTATTGATTCCCAACGACATTAAGAAGGCCACTAAGAAAATGAAACGCGCTTTCAAGCAAGGGAAGTTCGATGAAGCCCGTTTGGCCCATTCGGTCAAGAAAATTTTAAAAGCGAAATACAAAGTAGGCTTAGCCCAACCACAGCAAGTTGAACTCAAAGGGATAGCAGAGGACATCAACACCAGCAAAGACGACTACCTAATTCGTTTAGCGATGGGCGAAGCTTTAACTTTAATTCAAGACAAAGGCGTCTTGCCTTTAAGCGAAAATGAAACCTTAGGTTTTTTAAGCCTTGGCGATGATGAGGGGGAAGCTTTTTACACGGCATTAGCAAAGGAACGCAACGTACAGCGCATTCATTTTACTGGGGATCGTTCGATTACAATCGATGCGGCGAAGCAGCTAAAAACCATCGTGGTGGGGTTCCACCGTTCCAATGCAAACCCCTGGAAAGCATCCGATTTTTCGTCTCAGGAACGCGCTTTACTCGAGGAACTTACTTCAACCCATCAGGTGATCTTAGTCCCCTTTGTTAAACCCTATGCCTTATCGAAACTAAAGAATTTAGAAGATTTTGATGCCCTCTTG
>WTJP01000055.1:0-2300 GCA_011526275.1 Candidatus Arcticimaribacter sp.
GGTTGGGGAAAAGCTCCTAATCCAGAGGTATCTGCAGTCGATTTAGCCCGTACTCCCTTTATCGATAGTTTGTATGAAAACTTCTCCCATAATGACTTATATACCGATGGTATGCATGTAGGTCTTCCCGAAGGCCAAATGGGAAACAGTGAAGTGGGGCATATGAACCTTGGTGCCGGTCGCATTGTCTATCAAGATTTGGCGAAAATCAACTTAGCACTGGAGAACAATAGCTTAAAAGACGAAGTTGTACTTCAAGAAGCCATTGCCTATGCAAAAGCAAACGATAAACCGATACACTTGCTCGGCTTATTATCGGATGGCGGGGTGCATGCACACATCAACCACATCAAAGGAATTCTAGATGTACTTCATGCAGAAGAATTAGAAAAGGTGTATCTCCATGCTTTTTCGGATGGGCGCGATGTCGACCAACAATCGGGAGCTGGATTTATTGCAGCGATTGAAAAACACATGCAAGAAAGCACAGGGAAAATCGCATCGGTTATTGGGCGATATTTTGCTATGGACCGCGACCAACGCTGGGATCGCGTGAAAAAAACCTATGACCTTTTAGTCCATGGAACAGGCGAGGCTACCGATGATTTTGCTTCATCGTTGAAGGCTTCCTACCAAAACGGAACGACCGATGAGTTCATTGAGCCTTTGGTTTGTACTTCCAAAACAGGGAGAATAGAAGAGGGCGATGTGGTATTGTTCTTCAACTTTAGAACAGACCGCGGACGGGAATTGACGCAAATGCTATCGCAGAAAGCTTTCCCAGAGCAAGGCACAACTCCCCTCGACTTATACTACGTAACCTTAACGAATTACGACAAAAACTTTAAAGGAGTTAAAGTCATTTTCGACAAAGATAATATTCAAGATACTTTAGGAGAAACACTTTCAAAGGCGGGGAAAGTTCAAATTCGCATTGCCGAAACAGAAAAATATCCTCACGTAACTTTCTTCTTTAATGGTGGACGTGAAGAACCCTTTGCAGGCGAGGAGCGCATTTTATGTCCTTCCCCCAAGGTGGCTACCTATGACTTACAACCCGAAATGAGTGCCTATGAAATTCGCGACGCAATTGTCCCTGAAATTCAAAAGCAAACCGCGGATTTTATCTGCTTGAATTTCGCTAATCCCGACATGGTAGGGCATACGGGCGATTTACAAGCGGCTATAAAAGCCTGTGAAACCGTGGATGAATGTAGTGAAGCGGTTATCGAAGCTGCTCTCGCACAAGACTATTCTATTTTGGTCATTGCCGATCACGGGAACTGTGAAACCATGGTCAATAGCGATGGGTCTCCCCACACCGCACACACCACTAACCCAGTACCAGTGATTTTAGTGGAGAATGAAAAAAGAACCATCAAATCTGGAGTGTTGGGTGATATTGCCCCTACCCTATTAGATTTAATGGGTGTGGAGCAACCTGCTGCCATGACACAAAAATCCTTACTTTAGTAGTATGCGCAATTACATTTTTCTATTCTCAGCCTTATTTATTTTTAGCTGCAATGAGGCACCCAAAAAGCAAACTACCGAAACGGTGGTCGAAAAAGAAGTGCTTATACCCGACAGTCTGTTGGGAAAAGACTTAGAAGGTAACGCGATTTTGGTAGGGAAAATAAGCTACGCCCAAATGGAAAAATTCGGCCAAGCATGGTTTACCCCTGACTATGACCGCTATAAAGTAAATACTTCTTTATTGGAGCAAATCAAACCTTTGTTAAACGGGAAAAAAGTAAGCCTTTTGATGGGGACTTGGTGCGAAGACAGTCAGCGGGAAGTACCGGGCATGATGAAAATTTTAGCAGCGGCAGGCTATGCAGTAAATGAGCTAGAAATTATCGCGGTGGACGAAGATAAAAAGACCCCAAGCGGAATAGAAAAACCTTTTGCGGCTACTTATGTCCCTGCACTTATTTTTTATAATGAAGGTCAAGAGATGAACCGCATAGTTGAATTCCCTATCGGAACTTTAGAAGAAGATATATTCGCCATTCTTAGTGGGGAAGACTATAAACACGCCTACGCTGAATGAGCAAAATCGTATTAAAAACAGCGGAAGAAATTGAATTGATGCGCGAAAGCGCATTAATTGTTTCCAAAACCTTGGGGATGTTGGCTGGGGAAATTCGCCCCGGAATTAGCACCTTAGCATTGGATGCCTTAGCAGAAACTTTTATTCGTGATCACGGAGCTGAACCTGGTTTTTTGGGGTTATACGACTTCCCGAATACCTTGTGCATGAGTCCAAATGCACAGGTGGTTCACGGGATTCCAAATGA
>WTJP01000055.1:2400-4319 GCA_011526275.1 Candidatus Arcticimaribacter sp.
AGAGGGCTATGGAGTGGTTCGAGAACTTGTTGGGCACGGACTTGGTACGACCATGCACGAGGGGCCAGAAGTACCCAATTACGGTCGCAGGGGTCGCGGAAAGAAGTTTGTTGACGGTATGGTGTTGGCCATCGAACCCATGATCAACCGAGGTACCCACCGCATTAAACAGCTGCGCGATGGTTGGACGATTTTAACGGCAGACGGACAACCTTCTGCTCATTTTGAACACAATGTGGCCTTGGTAGATGGAAAACCGGAACTGCTTTCTACTTTCCAATATATCTATGAAGCCCTTGGAATAGAAAGTGACGAAGAAGACGTCTTTAGAGCGCAACCCCTTTCCCTATGAAATGGTTGCTGAATTTCTTTCCACGTCCATGGCTAATTCAGCTTAGTCTTTTTTTTCGCCCCTTTATCAAACTCTATTTTAGCGGGAATACCTTTGAAGATCCCATCGACGGAAGTCGTTACCGCACCTTCCTCCCCTATGGTTATCAAAATTTGCGGAAAAATGCCCTCTGTCCCGGAACGCTATCCCTAGAACGGCACCGTTTGCTGTGGTTGTACCTAGAACGAAAGACCTCCTTTTTAACCCAACCCTTAAAGGTTTTACATGTAGCGCCAGAGCAGGTATTTTATCAGGTCTTTAAGCAATATTCCCATTGGGACTATACCACTACCGATTTACACTCCCCCTTGGCCATGGTCAAAGCCGATATCTGTGCCTTACCCTTTGAAGACAACAGCTATGACCTTATTCTGTGTAACCATGTATTGGAACACATCCCCGACGACACCCAAGCGATGCGAGAACTCTTTCGTGTACTAAAGAAAGGAGGCCGTCTTATTGCGCAAGTACCTTTAGATGAAGATCGGGCGGAAAGCTTTGAAGACGATAGTATTACCGATCCCAAAGAGCGCACTCGTATTTTTGGACAATATGACCATGTGCGGGTCTATGGACAAGACTATTATTCACGACTGCAGTCCGCGGGCTTTCAAGCCACAGCTGTTGATTATTTAGCAGAACTCAGCATTGAGGAACAAGAGCGATATGCCCTGCCAAAACGAGAAAAGATTCCTGTAGCAGTAAAATAGGGATACTACGGCACACTTCAAATCAAAATCTTATCACTGTTTTTCTAAGGCGACCAATTGAGCTTCCAGCGCTTTGATCCTTTTTTCTTGTGCCAAGGTGTAGAGAAAGAGTTCTTCTATTTTTTCCAATTGTTGTTCTAATGCTACATTGATGGGCAATCCTCCTTTGGCTAAAATTTCTTCTGCACTGAACACATTGGGCAAATGATGGTTATGCTTTATAAATTCGCTTACCTCCTTTAATGTCATCAAACGGTAGTCTGGATTCGTGCTACTCTTACCCGTGAAGTAGTATTCAAACACATAGTCGGGGGTTAAAACTGCATTGGCAGTAATGTTTCCCGAAGCGACTATAGAGCCTGAAACGACCAGGCTGGCTTCTGTAGGCGTGGAATCACCAAAGCCGATGTTCCCATTCTTTAAGATGACTACAGCATCAGAATTTTTTTGCTGGAACTCGAGCCATTACCAATGACCAAAAGTCGGTCATTACTGTTCCACGACGCCTTGCTTTTGGGGGAAATATGGGTGTTATAACTCCCCAAAGCGGTTTCGGCATAGCTGTGTGCTTCTGCTGAATTACCCATCGCTGTTGTGCGATGGCCGGAAGCTTGTGTGCGGTAGCCCGAGGCAAACGAATAATCTCCCAAATTAACTTCATTCCATGAATTCCCCGAGGCATAACCCGCACGAAAAGCTCCAGCACTTTTGTCAAAAAGTAGTCGGGCGTCGTCTTGATTGCCCGTTTTATTATCGATTTGGTCTGAGCCAAAAACAAAATCATCGGTCGATAGGCTTCCAGAGGCATTGGAAGTCAC
>WTJP01000055.1:4419-15595 GCA_011526275.1 Candidatus Arcticimaribacter sp.
CCCTCGGTGTTTTCGTGTATGGGAATACTATCGCGTTGGGCGGTGGTCAAACGGGGCAATAACAAACCTTGCCTGGTCGACTCTAATTCTAAAATAGCTGCCGGATTGAGAACGTCTATATGCTCCCCTATCTTTACTTGCCCCCAAAGTAGAGAGAGGGGGGAAGACCAAAACTAGTATGTATTTTATACCGTTCCACATAGGTTAATAAGGACATTTAGGGCGTGCCTATTATTGTAAATGTAGTAAAATAAACATTAAAGCAAAAAATAGAGCTTAGAAAGAGGGAGTTCACCTATCACATCCCTTTCTACCTACAGTCAGCTATACACCAAGATTTTAGTTGGCTACCAACGCGAAGACTGTACTTCTTCTAGGGCTGTTCCTTTGGCGAGTATCCAATAGGCCGAGAGTTCGGGTTGCGACTCTACCAGTGCTTTTCCGCGTTCAAAAGGCATGACCATAAGCGCAGTGGCATAGGCATCAGCCGTCATACAGTCGGGAGCTTTTACCGACACACTCAACACCTTGGAACGCGCCGGGCGACCGTTGAGCGGATTGATGGAATGCACATATTTTTCCCCTGAATTCTTGTCCACGCGGTACTTGCGGTAATTCCCCGAAGTAGCCAAGGCTTGGTCGTTCAAGCTTACTACAGCTTGCAAGCTGCGCTCTTCTTTTTGCTTGGGGTTGTCAATACCAATTTTCCAGCCCTCTCCACTTTTCGGGCTTAGCCCTTTTCCTACTACTTCTCCCCCAATTTCCACCAAATGGTTTTGGCTGCCTTTTTGCGTTAAGTAACGCCCAATTAAATCGACCGTATAGCCTTTGGCAATGGCATTGAAATCGAGATAGATGTTCGGGTGGTCTTTAAGGATTCTTCGGTCGGGGGTCATTTGAATTCTAGCCCAGCCGGTAATGTCCATCAAACTGTCTTGTTGTGCGGGTGTAATTTCTTTTAAAGCTTTATCTGGACCAAAACCATAGGCGTTTACCCATGCACCAACCGTAGGATCGAAATAACCCTGGGTTTTGTACCACAACAAATTGGCTTTATCGAAAACCACTTTAAAATGTTCATCCACCTGCAATAAACTATCCCCTCGATTGATTTTTGAAATATCAGAATCTTCGATATAGGTAGACATGGATCGGTTCACCACATCAAAAAGGGAATCGATGCCTTGTTGAATGCTTTCTTTTTCGGCATCGAGCTCTTGGTATTGTACACTATAGGTGGTTCCCAATGCATAGCCTTGAACCACTTCTACTTTTGGCTCGCTGCTACAGGCTACTACTAAAGCCAATAGGGCTAATGACAGTATTCGTTTATCCATGAATCGTAATTTCTTGTAATCCTTGATAGTTTATCGCTACTGGGGCTTCTTTACTCAATGGGAGAGCGTAATCCTCGCCATGTGCTAAACCTACTCCGGCATAGTAGGTACGCGCTTCAAATTTTTCGGCATGGGCGCGCACTTTTTCCATCAACACCCCGTCATAGTCTGTAGGATTGTTGGGGTACTGTATTGCCCGTACAATCACAAAGTGAAGTTTCTTGTCTTTTAAACACACAAACTGAGGGTCTTTTTTCAGTTGTGAATTCACCGTCATAAATTCAAACCCCTCTTCCTCTAAAGCTTTACCCACCACTTCCATGGCGGTGTTGTGCAATTCTTGTTCCGATAGCATGACACAAAATTAAAAAAGGTGGTCAAAAGACCACCTTTTTGTAAAAATATTACCCTCCAAAGTCGTCGAAACGAACATTTTCTGGAGGAATTCCAAAGTCATCGGCCATTTTCTCAACGGCCTGGTTCATCAATGGTGGACCACAGAAGTACACCTCGATATCTTCAGGAGCTTCGTGCGTCGACAAATAGTTATCGATCACTACTTGGTGAACGAATCCTTTGAATCCGTCTCCTTCTCCGTCTAGCCCATCTTTTACTTGCCAGTTGTCTTCTTCTAATGGTTCAGACAAAGCCACGTAAAATTTAAAATTCGGGAAATCTTTTTCTAACGCTCTAAAGTGCTCTAAATAGAACAATTCACGTTTAGAACGACCACCATACCAAAACGTTACTTTACGTCCAGTTTTTATGGTACGGAACAATTCGTATAGGTGAGAACGCATCGGTGCCATTCCTGCTCCTCCTCCAACATAAAGCATTTCTGCTTCCGACTCGTTGATGAAGAATTCTCCAAATGGACCAGAGATGGTTACTTTGTCTCCTTGCTTTTTCGAGAAGATATAAGAAGAAGCAATTCCAGGATTAACATCCATCCAACCGTTTTTTGCTCTGTCCCATGGCGGAGTAGCAATACGCACGTTCAACATCACTTCGCGCCCTTCTGCAGGGTAAGAAGCCATGGAATAAGCACGCTCTACCGACTCGGCATTCTTCATCACCAAAGGCCAAAGGTTAAAGTTGTCCCACTCTAATTTAAACTTGTCTGGTTCGCCAGGGTGTTCCTCTGGGTGAGCAGTAATGTCGATATCTTCATACTTTACTTCACACTCAGGGATTTCAATTTGAATATACCCTCCAGCTTTGTAATCCATTTCTTCAGGTAGCTCAACTACAAATTCTTTAATAAAAGAGGCAACGTTCCAGTTACGTACTACGGTAGCTTCCCATTTCTTGATTCCAAATACCTCTTCGGGTACTTGAATCACCATGTTCTCTTTTACTTTTACTTGGCAACCTAAACGCCATCCTTCTGCGATTTCTTTACGCGAGAAGTGCGGCTTTTCTGTTGGAAGAATCTCTCCCCCACCTTCGATTACCTGACACTTACACTGGATGCAAGTTCCACCTCCTCCACATGCAGAAGGCAAAAAGATTTTATTGTTTCCCAGCGTGTTCAACAATGTGCTTCCTGAAGAAACCTCAACATTGTTGTCTCCGTTAATTAAAAGGGATACAGGACCAGAAGGCATCAATTTTGCCTTCGCCCCCAAGAGCATGCCTACTAAGAGGAAGATGATCCCCAAAAAGACGACTACACTTGCTAAAATAATTGAATAATCCATAGCTACTTTTATAATTTAATTCCCATAAAACTCATAAATCCTATCGCCATTAACCCTGTAATAATAAAGGTTATTCCTAGCCCACGAAGGGGCGCTGGGACATTTGAATAGGTTATTTTCTCTCGGATAGCTGCAATGGCCAAAATCGCCAAAAACCATCCAATTCCTGAACCGAAACCATACACAGCCGATTCTCCTACACCAGCAAAATCTTTTTGCTGCATAAAGAGGGAACCTCCTAAGATGGCACAGTTTACCGCGATAAGCGGTAAGAAAATCCCTAGTGCTCCGTACAAAGCAGGAGCAAATTTCTCTACAATCATTTCTACCAATTGTACCATGGAAGCGATTACCGCAATAAACATGATAAAACTGAGGAAACTCAAGTCGAGTGATGCGTATTCAGCACCAAGCCAAGCTAATGCACCGGGCTTTAATAAATAAGTATCCAATAAAAAGTTGATCGGAACTGTAATCGACAAAACAAAGATGACGGCAGCCCCAAGACCAACCGCTGTTTTTACCGTTTTCGAAACAGCGAGATACGAACACATCCCCAAGAAATAGGCGAAAATCATGTTTTCGATGAAGATGCTTTTTATAAATAAGTTAACGTATGCTTCCATGGCTTAGTTTTTTTCAATGAGTTTACGGTTTCTAGAACGCTGGAACCAAATGAAGATTCCCACGGTGATCAAGGCCATTGGAGAAAGCAACATTAAACCGTTGTTTTCATATCCCATTGCGTAAGCAGCATCAGGAATAACCTGGTAGCCCATTAATTTTCCAGAACCTAAAAGTTCTCTAAAGAAAGCGACTGCGATGAGGATAAATCCATACCCAGCAGCATTTCCAATTCCGTCGAGGAAAGATTTCCAAACCCCATTCCCCAAAGCAAAGGCTTCAAGGCGTCCCATTACAATACAGTTGGTAATGATGAGCCCAATAAAGATGGATAACTCTTTATAGACATCATAAGCGAATGCTTTCAACACTTGATCCACCAATACAACCATTGCAGCAACCACCACCAACTGAACGATGATTCGGATTCGGTTGGGAATCAAGTTGCGCAATAGCGAAATAATGACGTTCGATGCTGCCATTACTGCCATTACGGAAATACTCATCACAATGGCAGGTTTCAATTGTACGGTAATCGCCAAGGCAGAACAAATCCCCAATACTTGAACCGTAATTGGGTTATTGTCGTCCATTGGATCTGAAAGTAGTGCTCTGTTCTTTTTCGAGAACAAGGGCTCTTTGTCCTTATTCACGAAGAATAAGGTGGGCTTTTTCAAGGGTTGGTTTTCCTTTGCCATAAGTTTAATTTTGATATGCAATAGTGGTTTCTTCTGAAGCTTGTTCTAAAGCTTCTTCCAAAGGAGCTTCGTCTAAAACAGGAGCTTCTTCAACTGGAGTGTTGTTTTTGAAGTAAGGTGTGTAGTGTGCCAAACGCTCAGTAAACATGGCCGTTACACCATCTCCTGTAATTGTAGCACCTGAAATAGCATCTACTTCGTGGTCTTCTTTATCTAAACCGCTTGGGTCGTTGTTGGTTTTAGAAACATTAATCCCCATCAACTCGCCATCGGCATTATAAATCTTTTCACCTACAAAACGATCTTGGAACCACCCTTGGGTAATTTCTGCCCCTAGACCAGCGGTTTCTCCTTTGTGATCAAACACGGCTCCTTTAATGGTGTTCATGTCGTCTTCTAAAGCGACATAACCCCAAATGGCATCCCAAAGTCCTGCACCGCGCAAAGGAACGATGTAGAATTTCTTGGCTTCCACCTCGGCAACATATAAAGGAAAGCGTTGTTGCTCTAACGGCTTTTTTGTTTCTATGGCCAATTCTACTTTAAATGCTTGCACATTTTCGTCGTTTGAACCATCGGCAACTAAAGCCAATTCTTGGGTGATGTATTGGTTGTAAAGTTCTTCCGCTTGGTCGCGATCGGTTTGAATCCCGATGGTCGACAAGATGTTTTGCATCTTTTCTTTACGGACGTTTTCGTTTTGCTTGTCTTTGAGCGCAGTGGCGGTAAAGGCCAATGAAGAGGCCACAACCAATACCATTACGGCAGCAAATAAAAACGTATAAGCATTGCTATCTCTATTCATACTTAGGCAGTTTTAAGTTGAGCAGCAGCCCAACGCTTTTTTCTTCTGTTAATGTTCGCTTCTACCACATAGTGATCGATGGTTGGAGCGAAGACGTTCATCAATAAAATGGCGAGCATTACTCCTTCTGGGTAAGCAGGATTAAAGACGCGAATAAGAATACAGAAAATTCCGACGAGGATTCCGTAAATCCATTTTCCTTGATTGGTTTGCGCAGCCGATACTGGGTCGGTCGCCATAAAGACAATCCCGAAAGCAAATCCTCCTACAACTAGGTGGTTCATCCAGTCAAAGCTCATCAAGGCGTTTGCTCCCCAAAGGTTGAACAAGAAGCCCATTAAAGCAGCTCCTCCAATTCCACCAAAAATAATGCGCCAGCTACCCACGCCTGTAGCGATGAGAATCAAGGCACCTACAGCCACCCAAAGGGTAGAAGTTTCTGCGATAGACCCTGGAATAGCGCCTTGGAACATTTCAAAGAAGGTGTATTCTACACTGTTCCCTGCCGCGAGACTTCCCAAAATTGTTTCTCCCGAGATGGCATCTACATTAGAAGCTTCCGAAACCCATACTTTGTTTCCAGACATATAGGTTGGGTAGGCAAAGAAAGCAAATGCTCTTGCCGTTAAAGCTGGGTTAAGAATGTTCATTCCTGTTCCTCCAAATGCTTCTTTTGCAATGAGAACAGCAAAGGCCACAGAAATGGCCACCATCCACAATGGAATATCTACCGGCATAATCATTGGAATCAAAAGCCCTGTTACTAGGTAACCTTCGTTTACTTCGTGTCCGCGATAAATGGCAAAAATAAATTCAATGGTTAATCCAACGATGTAGGAAACGGCAATCATGGGAACGATTTTCCATGCCCCGTGAATGAAAGCATCCATAAAGGTGAAGCTTTCTCCTGTTTGGATAAAATATTGATATCCGGTATTGTAGATCCCGTAAACCAAAGCAGGCAACAAAGCAATAATTACGGTTACCATGGTGCGTTTTAAATCTACAGCATCGCGAATGTGCGCTCCTTTTTGCGTCGTGTGGTTAGGCACAAACAAAAAGGTATCGAAAGCGTTGATTGCGGGTGCAAAACGCTCATACTTCTCGCCTTTCGCAAAAGGCTTTTTAATGTTGTCAAGAGTTTTTCTTAAAAAATTCATACGCTACTTTTTATCCTTCTTCTTTTATCATTAATTCAATCCCCTGTTGGATGATTTCCTGTGCTTCAAGTTTAGAGGTACTTGAATAGTCTACCAAAGCAAAGTCTTGTGGAACAACTTCGTAAATACCCAAAGCTTCCATACGCTCAACATCTTCAATCATGCAGGCTTTGATCAACTGCATGGGATAGATATCCATCGGCAACACTTGCTCCATTTCGCCAGTTACTACCAAAGCGCGCTCTTCCCCATTGAGGTTGGTATTCACTTTTGCTTTGCGTTTCCCAAACAACCAAGACAAGGAAGTTTTCGACATACTTGGAATGTTGTTGTCTACAAAAGGCAACCATCCAAACATGCGATACTCATTCCCTTCTGGAATAATAGAAAACACATTGTTGTAATAGCTTAAATATCCTTCAGGCGAAGTTGCCGTTCCTGAGAGTACGTCACCATTAATGTAACGCTTCTGCCCTGCGTCTTCCACCTTTACTGTTTCCATTAAAGCGGGTATAGAAGCACCAATAGTGGCTTTGTAGTATTGTGGGTTTTTCACCGATGAACCAACGACAGCAACCGTACGTTGTGCCGAAAACTCACCTGTTGCGAATAATGCCCCTATGTTCACTACGTCTTCTGGGTTAACTACCCATACGCGTTCTCCGGCATTAATTGGATTAAGGTGGTGAATTTGAACACCAACATTTCCTGCTGGGTGCATTCCACTCACACCAACGACATCGGCGTTGGTCACTTTATCAAAAAATCCTTTAAAAGAAGCATCGGCAGTTACGGTCACATTTTCTGAGAGCTTAGCCAATACATCAATTCCTTTTTGGAATTCAGCTTTGTTGTTTTTCAGCAAGAAATCATAGTCCACATCTAAAGGCGCTGTTGTGTAAGTGGACACAAAAATTGCCTTAGGCGTGTCTTCTGGTCGAGCAATGGTTCCATAAGGACGTTGCGTGATAAAAGGCCAGGCACCAGCTTTCAACAAAACCTCTTTGGTTTGTTCGGCATCTAAATCGTTTAGTGCTGGAATATCGTGCTTCACGCTTTGGTTCGCACCATCATCGGTAATGACAACTTCCAAGATTTTTCGCTTTGCTCCACGCACTACCGCAGTTACCTCTCCGCTTACTGGAGAAACAAAATGGATACGCGGATTTTCTTTGGCGAAAAACAAAGGCGTTCCCTTTTCTACTTTTGCCCCTTCTTTTACAAGAAGTTTTGGCGTCGTAGCAAAGAAATCATCTGGTTTTAAAGCGAATGTTTTTGAGGGATTGATATCGACTAAGATCTTGTCGGCTTCCCCTTCGAGGTTTAAATTGAAACCTTTCCGAATTCGTATGTCTTTGGACATGTGTTTGACGGGTTAATTCTAAAATTCATGCAAATTTAACAATTAAATGCTGCTCCCGAAAATCGAATCACAGCGAATTTTAACGAATTAAATAATTTTTTAAACAGTTTGTTGAACCTTCTTACACCAGAACAAAAGCCCAGCTTGCTTTTTTATATCTTTGGTTTATGCGTAATACATTCACATTTTGGACGCTCTATTTTTTCAGCACTTTTCTTGCGCTAGCGCAAGCTGTTGAAGAAGTAACCCAAGTCGATTTCCTTAAATCCATTCACTTTCTTGATGAAAACCCCCAAAGACAGTTCCCCATCGTGGGGTTAAACGAACGTTTTACATTGGTCTTCGACGATCTCTTGGCACAAGACAACGACTATTATTACCGCATTAAATATTTCAATGCCGACTGGACACCCAGCGATTTGTTCACCAACCAATACTTAAACGGTTTTGACAACGTCCGTCTAGATGATTTCCGCAGCTCCTTTAATGCACTTCAGCGCTACACCCACTACCAACTCACCCTTCCCAACAAGGACACGCAATTTTTGGTTTCGGGCAACTACATGATTGAAATTTATAACGCCTTTGATGAGTTGATGTTTTCACGAAAATTCTTGGTCTATGAAAATGCAGCACAAGTGCAATTGGGCATCTATCCAGCTCAAAATATTGCTCAATTCAGCACAGGCCAAAACCTTCAATTCTCCATTCAACCCTTGGGCTTTCAAATTCGAAATCCCAATACCGATCTTAAAGTGATCTTACTACAAAATCACCAATGGAATAGCGCTCGTTTAGCTCCCCCACCCCAGTACAATGTAGGGGCACAACTGGTTTATCGCTTTGATTTACCGACCCAATTTGACGGAGGCAATGAATTCCTCTTTTTCAACACCAAAGACCTAAGAGTACTCAACCCCAGTGTGAGTTATGTCAACCTAGGGGAACTCTACCAACACTACCTCTATACCGATGCACCGAGGAAAGACCTCCCCTACACCTATTTCCCTGATATCAATGGAAATTTTGTGGTGGAAACACTACAAGGAAATGACCACCACACCGAAGCCGATTACAGCGAAGTCTATTTTAGTTTAGCACGACAATACGGTTTGAATGACGAGGAAATTTACATCTATGGTAAGTTCAATAACTATGAACTTACGGAGGAAAACAAGATGGTGTACAACCCCAATCTTGAGCTTTATGAAGGTATCTTGCTGTTAAAACAAGGCTTTTACAATTACAACTATGTGCGCATATTGGATGGTGAATTGGATAAACTCAGCATTTCTGGCAACCACGCACAAACCGAAAACAATTACTTGGTTTTGGTTTATCACCGCAGTATAGGGGCAATGTACGATGCCCTCATTGGGTATGGGGAGCAACAATCTTTTTCTTTACAACGCTAAAACGAATTATTTTCCATTTTGTAAAAGCGATTCCTTTTTTGCTTAACTTGCTATATATTAAGCAAATAATCATGTTTCAACAAGTCACCAAAGGAATCAAGATTTCGGTACTTACTAAGTATCAGGGGGCTTTGTTGAAAAACAACATTCCCAGCTACGCGTTTCGCTACACGGTGCGCATCGAAAATCAAGGGAAAGATGTAGTACAACTCATCAACCGGCATTGGAAAATCATGGAATCGAATCGCCGGCCACATTTTGTCGATGGAGCAGGCGTTATTGGGAAAAAACCCATTCTAAAATCGGGTGAAGTTCACACCTATCAATCCAACTGTGTCCTCTCTTCCCCCATTGGGGCAATGAATGGTTTTTACACCATGGTCAACTTCTCTTCTGCTCAAGAATTTGATGTTGAAATCCCCACCTTTAAACTCGCTGCAACCTTTGCTATGAATTGATCATTTTTTTATACTTTTCACCAAAAGAAATGAACATGAATAGTTACCCAAACTTCCCTAAAGCCATCAACGAGAAGGTTAAAGAGTATCGCCCTGACAGCCCTGAGAAAAAAGCAGTTCTAGCTAGCTATCGCGAATTATACCAACAAAATACGCAAGTTCCGCTAACCATTAACGGAGAAAAAATAACCACCCAAGAACAAGCTGAAATGCGTCCTCCACACGATCACCAGCATTGCTTGGGACATTATTCCTTAGCTGGAAAAAAAGAAGTAGAACAAGCCATAGAAAGCGCCCTTAATGCAAGAGCAGCGTGGAGCAGGCTTTCGTTCGAGGAACGCGCTACCATTTTTCTTCGCGCTGCAGAATTACTGGCCGGACCTTACCGAGCAAAGATTAATGCTTCGACCATGTTGGCACAGTCGAAAAGCATTCACCAAGCAGAAATTGATGCCGCCTGTGAGTTCATCGACTTTTTGCGTTTCAATGTACAATTCGCTGAAGAAATTTATGCCGAACAACCCAATTCGGGAGATGGGGTATTTAACCGCTTAAGTTACCGCCCACTGGAAGGATTTGTCTATGCCGTAAGTCCTTTCAACTTTACTGCTATAGCTGGAAATCTTTCTGCAGCACCCGCCCTAATGGGGAATACCATTGTTTGGAAACCCAGTGACCATCAAATGCTCTCGGCCCATGTTATCATGGAAGTTTTCGAAGCGGCAGGTCTTCCTCCTGGAGTGATCAATATGGTCATGGGAGATCCCGAAATGATTACCAATACCGTTCTCGCTTCTCCAGATTTTGCTGGGATTCACTTTACGGGATCGACTTTTATCTTTAAATCCATCTGGAAAAAAATTGGGGAAAACATTCACCAGTACAAAGGATACCCACGAATTGTGGGAGAAACTGGAGGGAAAGATTTTATCGTTGCACACCCCAGTGCAAATCCAATCGAAGTTGCAACGGGCATTGTTCGCGGGGCTTTCGAATTCCAAGGACAAAAGTGTTCGGCTGCCTCACGAGTTTACCTGCCAAAATCAAAAGCAGACGCTATCCTAAATAAAGTAAAAACAGATTTGGAAAGCATCTCCATGGGGAGCCCAGAGGACTTTTCCAACTTTGTAACAGCTGTCATCCACCAAGGGGCATTTGACCGTTTAAAAGAAGCGATTGAGCAAGCAAAAGCGAGCAAGGAAGTGGAATTATTCCACGGAGGAAACTGCGATGATAGCAAAGGCTATTTTATAGAACCCACAGTTTTGGTTACCACCAATCCAAACTACGATACCATGGAGCGCGAACTTTTTGGCCCTATTGTTACAGTGTATATCTATGAAGACGATGCTTTTGAAGCGACCTTGAAGCTGGTCGATAAAACCTCTGATTACGCTTTAACCGGCGCCGTTTTCGCGCACGACCGCTATGCTATTGAGCAAGCTTTGGTCGCTTTGGAAAACAGCGCAGGGAACTTTTATGTAAACGACAAACCCACTGGGGCTGTTGTTGGTCAACAACCTTTTGGGGGAGCACGTGCTTCGGGAACAAACGACAAAGCAGGGTCGAAACTCAATCTTTTGCGTTGGGTCTCTCCTCGTCTAATTAAAGAACCT
>WTJP01000148.1:0-12545 GCA_011526275.1 Candidatus Arcticimaribacter sp.
TTTCTGTTTTTGTAGCGAGAGGGAGACTTGAACTCCCGACCTCCGGGTTATGAATCCGACGCTCTAACCGGCTGAGCTACCTCGCCTTTTTAACGGTGGCAAATATAAAAAAATTGATTGATTCCGTGACGAATTCTCCCATAAAAAAAGTCATTTTGTTTAAGCTTCTTGCCAATTTTTCAATATATTGTCAACCTAACAAAAACCAATCATGGCAGGTAAAATTCCTTTTTCATTAGAAATAGATTTTCACGCATCTCCTCAACTGTTGTTCCAGTATTTGTCTACCCCTTCAGGTCTTTCCGAATGGTTTGCAGACAATGTAAACTCCCGTGGGGAAGACTTTACATTCATTTGGGACGATAGCGAAGAGTATGCAAAGCTATTACAGAAGAAGACCAATGAAAAGGTGCGTTACCGCTGGATGAATGATGAAGACGATCAAGACGATTGCTATTTTGAGTTTAAAATTGTCGTCGATGAGATCACCAAGGATGTTTCGCTCATCGTTTCCGATTTTGCAGAGGAAGACGAATTGGAGGAAGCAAAAATGTTGTGGGAAAATTCTATCGGTAGCCTCAAACAAGTTTTAGGCGCTTCTTAAACACTATGTATTTTTATCAGGGTCAATGCTATGCTTCGTTGAACGAAGTACCAGCTGAAATTTTAAGTGCATTTATTCACCATACCGCTTTAACTGAAACCATCGTTTTCCAAAAGGGAAAGCCACTGTTTTGGGAGGAACATTACCTCCGTCTAATGGCTTCGATGCGTATTCTTCGCATGGAAATTCCGTTGAGTTTTACCATGGAGCAGTTACAGTCAGACATGGCTAGCCTTTGTCTTGCAGAAGGACAATCGAAATTTACGGGCAGCGTACAGTTGCGTGTGGCAAAAACAGCAGTTCCCAGTCGAGAAAAAACGATACCCTCAACGGTGTATGCCATTGAGCTGCGTGCGATAGAGGACCCTTTTTCATGGCAACAGCAAGAACTCCCTATCGACTTGTACAAAGATCATTATCTCGCTCCGGGGCTTTATTCGAGTTTGGAAAGTGCTTATGCGACATGGCGCAATACAGCCTGGACCTTTGCCCACGAAAATGGGTACTGCGATGGAATACTGCTCAACGACAAAAAACAAGTGGTAGAGACGTTGCTTGGATCCCTCTTTTTAGTCAATGGGACTACCGTTACTACTCCTGCTTTAGGTGCTGGAAATCGAAAAGGGATTTACCGTCAACAATTGATATCACTTTTACAAAAACAAGAGAAGTTTGAAGTAGTAGAAACGGAAGTATCTCCTTTTGCCTTACAGAAGGCCGACGAATTATTCGTGTTGGGAGATGCGCAAGGACTCTTTAGTGTAGGCCAATACCGCAAAAAGAAATTTGGGAACGAGCTTACCCAAGAAATTTGGGAACTATTTTCAGCCCATATCAAGCAGCTACATCAATTGTAGTTGGGATTGTCGGGTGTATCGGCCCAAATGCGGTAATCTCCTCCCTTATTGATCATGGCTCTTCGCCACAATTCCTCACTTGGAAAATCAAAAAAAGTAGTGGTTCGAACTGCAGACTGAATAATCCAACTGCCCAAATCAATTTCTTCCTCTAATTGACCTTTGGCCCAACCGCTATAGCCCAAGAAAAAACGGCAATTGTTTTCGTGGAGTATTCCTGTGTGTACAAGTTCAATGGCAGTATCAATATCGCCCCCCAAATAAAGCTGTTGTTCCATGGCCTTGCTCCCTTGCAGGAGTGGCTCTTCGCTTTGGTATATAAAAAACAGTTGGTCCATGTCAACTGGTCCACCGTAAAATAGGGGAAGTTCTTTTTCAATTTCGGGCATAACCTCTGCCAGAGAAAAGTCAAAGGGCTTGTTGATGATGAAACCCATGGGGCTTTTATCGTGTATCGCACTGATAAATACCACGGCGCGATGGAAAGAGGTGTCACCCAAAATGGAGGGGTCGGCGATGAGAAAGTCTCCTGTACGGGGAAAGTCCATAATAGGTCAAATCTAGGCAAAAAAAAATCTCCCGAAGGAGATTTTTTCTATACGGTATAAAGCTTAGTTTACAGAACCAGATAATTCAGCACCAGCTTTGAATTTCACTACTTTTTTAGCAGCAATTTTGATAGTTTCTCCTGTACGTGGGTTTCTACCGTCACGAGCAGAACGCTCAGATACAGACCAAGATCCAAATCCTACTAAAGATACACGTCCACCACCTTTAAGAGCAGATCCAACGTTTCCTAGAAAAGACTCTAATGCTTTTTTAGCAGCAGCTTTTGAGATTCCTGCATCGGCAGCCATTGCGTCGATTAATTCTGTTTTGTTCATAATATGTGATTTTTAATTAACATTTTAGACTAACACAAATATATAGGCTTTGCCGAAAGTCCAAGGGTTTTAGCCGTTAAATCAGGCATTTTGTTAATAAATCAAGGCGATTGTTTATAAACCCCCTTTATTTTACGCGTGCTGCGGGGCTAAATTGATAACCGTTGAGTAGATCTTTGGTGGCTAATCGACGTTTATTTGGCAACTGTAGTGATAGGCAGTGCACATATCCTTGAGGGTGTGTGATCTTCAATGCTTTGTTTTCTACTAGAACAGCAAGTGGGGGATGTTGATGTTCGGTGTATTCTATTTTAACTTCGAAGAGTTTCATGACCTTTTCGGCGCCTTCTTCTTCTAAGGTAGTCCATGCAACTGGGTAGGGCGATAATCCCCTCACAAAAGCGTCGATTTCTTCTAGTGATTTTGACCAATCAATTCGGGTGTTTTCTCGGTTGAGTTTTGGTGCTGCGTGCTCGCTCCCTTGCAATTGCTGTGCTTTGGCATCTATTCCTACTACTAGGGCATCTAAGGTTTCTTCCAAAAGCTGTCCACCCAAATCAGCTAATTTATCGTGCAGACTGCCTGCTGTTTCGTCTTCTTCTAAGTCGATCGATTTTTGTAGCAGTAGTTTCCCGGTATCGATTGCTTCATCGATGAAAAAGGTACTCACCCCGCTCACCCTTTCTCCGTGAATAATGGCCCAGTTGATGGGAGCAGCTCCTCGGTAGTTGGGGAGTAAAGAAGCGTGTAAGTTAATGGTTCCCTTGCTCGGAATTTGCCATACTTCTTTGGGTAACATGCGGAAAGCAACCACAATAAAAACGTCAGCTTTCCAGGCTTTTAGTGCTGATAAAAACTCAGGATCTTTAAGTTTTTCTGGTTGCAGCAGGGGCAATTCTTGTGCTACGGCATATTGCTTTACTGCCGATTCGTGCAGGCGTTTTCCTCTGCCGGCTGGTTTATCGATATTCGTTACCACTCCTACCACTTGGTGGTTTGACTGCTGTATTGCTTTAAGGGTCGTTACAGCAAAGTCGGGGGTTCCCATGAAAACAACGTTTAAACTCATGCTACGTAAAATTGATCGAAAGTGTTTTTTTTAATTTTCCCAGTGGCTTCTAGGGTCTCCAACAACAAGCCGAGTTGCTGGCTTTCCTCACCGGCCAAAGATAACTTAAGTTCATGAGCAGATAAAGGATTCACTTGGAGTAAATCGAGAATTTTCTTCTGCAGCTCAGGAAGATCTATTTCTACTTTTTCATCACAACTCACAGCCGAACAATTTCCGCAATTTGCTTTTTGTTGCTCCCCAAAGTAAGCCAATAATTCTCGCTGTTTACAATCTGCATTGTTTTGCGCGAAAGCAACAATGGCGTCGATCTTTTCTTTTTTTACGCGATGAAGCAAATGCAGGTCTTCGAGTAAAGGACGAAGACTATAGCTGTCTTCTCGTGGGACTAGCCCCGTAAGTTTTACATCGTACTTGGCATAACTAAAATGAAGGAATGCCTGTTCGTGGTAGTTTGCCAAAAGCTTAACGGCAACAGGAAATGACAATTGACTCTTCTCGACGATTCGATCCAAGTCAATTTTGATTTCGTGTTCAAAGATGCCGGGATATAAACGCGCTATGGTTTGAAAAAGGACACTTGCCGTTCTTTTGGCGGTCTCAATTTCTCGTTTGAATTGACTCACCGAACATAGAAATTGTAATTTGGCTTCGCGTTTATTGCTTTGGGTGTATTGAAAAATACCAGCTTGATCGAACAATTGTAGACAGCTCGCCGTTTGTTTTGCCGGGAGGCTATAGGTAGAGCAAAAATCGGAAAAGGAGAGTTCCCAGCTTTGTTCAAAGCCTTCTCCATAACCAATATTCAAATAGTTGCACAGTTTTTTATAGCACTGCTGTAGCACTTGTTTTGAAGGGAGTTGGGCAAGGTATTGTTGTTTTACGCGTTCGGCGTCTTGTGGTTGAAACAACAGGATGGCTTTGGCGGGATTTCCTCCCCTTCCAGCACGCCCAATTTCTTGATAATAGTATTCTAAACTCGCAGGTAAATTAAGATGAACAACGACACCCACATCTTCTTTGTCAATTCCCATTCCAAAAGCATTGGTCGCTACCATGATGGGAACTTGATTGCTTTGCCAAGCGAGGAGTTTGTCTTTTTTTTCTACTTCGCTTAAGCCCCCGTGAAAAAAGTCAGCTTTCAAGCCTTTGGCATGTAAAAACTGTTGCGTGCTTTGGGTTTCTCTTCTGCTACTGCAATACACGATAGAAGCAAATTTTTCATCCTTTAATACCTGATAAATGCGGCCGAGTTTATCCCCACTTTGGTCGATGGCTATGCTGATGTTATTCCGGGCAAAAGAGCTTTGGAAAAGCGCAGGATCATTTAATGCTAAGGAAGTGGCAATATCGTTAACGACCTGAGGCGTTGCAGTTGCCGTCAATGCGATGATAGGCACTTGGGGCAATAGATGGCGCAGGTTTTTGATTTTTAAAAATGCCGGCCGAAAATCGTTACCCCATTGAGAAATACAGTGGGCTTCGTCTACTGCAATACAATGAATGTTGAGTTGTGTTAACCGAGCGGTAAACTGCTTGTTCTGTAATTTTTCAGGTGAGCAGTAAATGAGTTTATAGTTCCCATAGGCCGCATTGTCTAATTGCTGATCGAGTTGCTGTTGACTCCCCAAGGCCATGCTTTTGATTCCTCTCGCGTTAGCTTGGGCTACTTGGTCTTGCATCAATGAAATGAGGGGAGAAATGACCAGGGTAGGGCCGTCAAAAAGCAGAGAGGGGAGTTGGTAACAAAGCGATTTCCCCCCTCCGGTGGGAAGGAGTACTAGACTGTCTCGGCCCGATAAAATGCTTTCACAAATTTCCCTTTGTTGTGGACGAAATGCATCGACCTTCCAATGGCGTTTCAACAAAAGGTGCAAGTCATTACGCATTGCAGTGCTTTAAGATAAAATCAACCCTTTCTTCGGGAGATAAAAAAGGAACTTCAACAATTTGCCCATATTGCTTGTAGGACTTTACCAATTGTTGATGCAAAACCACAGCCTGCTCGAAACTCTCCATCCGCAAATGGTCGGTTTGATAGATTTCTGCTACCGGGGCGACTAAAAAGCAGCGGTCATAAGGGTGGGTTTTTAATTCTTCTTCCCATGCTTCAACGGTCGTGTTTTTATGGTGTAAATAAGCGACAACATCGATTAGAGAGCGATCAAAAAACGCAAACTTTTTATCAGGATTATTGACGAAATGTTCTTCTGCTTTATGGTATTGTTCTATACGCCCCTTCCAAAGCAGCTTACTGAAAGCCAAAGGATCTTCCTCAAAATGGTTCTCTTTCCCCGCGGCTTTCCCCGCTGCGATATACTCGCGTGAAACTTCTTCCAAACAAAAATAACCGCGCTTTTTTAAACCTTCAATGATGGTGGTTTTTCCACTGCCCGGCCCTCCGGAAATGACAATTTTTTTATTGTGTAAAGTTGTTGAAGCGATAACGTTTGATTTCGGTTATATTTGTATAAAAATAGCCTGTCTAATGCTATCAAAAGAAAAACCAGAGGAATTTTATTCACGATTTCACGAACAACTTTTAGCCTCACAAGAATGGCCCGGCCCTTATCTCTTCAAGTTTATTCTCCGAGAGGGAGAGGTGGAAGAGCAGCGATTGGAAGCACTCTTTAAGGGAATCAAAGCCAAGTTCACCAAAAAGCAGTCGTCGAAGAAAACATTTACCTCACTATCTGTTATGGCCGTTGTGGAACACCCCGACGCGGTTATTTCGATTTACAAACAAGCACAACAAATAAAAGGGCTTATTACGCTTTAATTTTTTTGTTTGTTTACTAAAAGTGTACATTTACAAAGAACCGATAATGACAATACCCAAATAATTTATGGAAGCACTCCAATACAATTCCGAAAGGACACCATTAATCATACCTGAATACGGCCGTCACATGCACGTAATGGTCGATCAATTATTGGCCACGCAAGACCGAGAAGAACGCAATAAAAAAGCGAAGGCCATCATTGGAGTAATGGGGAATTTGAATCCGCACCTACGCGATGTTCCCGACTTTCAACACAAGCTGTGGGATCAATTGTTCATTATGTCCAACTTTGAACTCGATGTAGATTCTCCCTATGAGAAACCACAAAAAGAGATGTTGGAGCAAGGGCCAGAGCCTTTGGCTTACCCACAAAACTTCCCCAAATACCGCTTCTATGGCAACAATCTAAAAAGTATGATTGATGTCGCTCTGGGTTGGGAGGAAGGCGAAATGAAAGACGCTTTGGTTTTTAATATCGCCAACCACATGAAAAAGTGTTTTTTAAATTGGAATAAAGACACTGTTGACGATCAAGTGATCTTCGATCATCTAACCGAACTATCTGACGGGAAATTGAGTGTAAAAGAAGAATTACTGCCGCTAACCCCCACGCAAGACTTACTCAAAATGAAGTCCAAAAATGGAAACGGGCCCAAGAGTAATGGAAGCAACAAAACACGAAAAAACCGAAACCGAAAACGCTATTAAACGCAATCCATGGGTACATTTGTCATTGAAGGTGGTCACCAACTAAAGGGTGAAATCACCCCCCAGGGCGCAAAAAACGAAGCCCTACAAATTCTTTGTGCTGTCTTGTTGACCCCAGAAGAGGTCACCATCGAAAACATTCCCGACATTATAGATGTCAATAAACTCATTCAGCTCCTCATTAACTTTGGAGTTAAAGTCACCCAATTGGGACCTAGCAGTTACCGTTTTCAAGCCGATGAAGTAAATCTCGACTATCTCCATTCCGACCAATTTAAAGTGGACGGGAGAGGTCTAAGAGGTTCCATCATGTTGGTGGGACCCTTATTGGCGCGTTTTGGGAAAGGAAGTATTCCAAGACCGGGAGGAGACAAAATTGGCCGACGTCGTTTGGACACCCACTTTGAAGGCTTAATCAAATTAGGGGCAGCATTTAATTACGATAAAGACGATCATTTTTATTCTGTAGAAGCAAAGCAACTTCAAGGCACCGATATGCTGTTGGACGAGGCTTCTGTAACCGGTACGGCAAACATTGTCATGGCCGCTGTTTTGGCCAAAGGCACGACCACCATTTACAACGCAGCTTGCGAGCCTTATTTGCAGCAACTCTGCGCTATGCTCAACCGCATGGGGGCTAAAATTTCAGGAGTAGGATCTAATTTACTCACCATTGAAGGTGTCGATGAACTAGGAGGAACCACTCACCGCATTTTACCCGACATGGTTGAAATTGGCAGCTGGATTGGACTAGCCGCCATGACCCAAAGCGAATTGACGATTAAAGATGTGCGTTGGGAATTTTTAGGACAAATTCCTGCGGTTTTCCGTAAGCTAGGTTTGACCATTGAGAAAAAGGGGGACGATATTTATGTCCCTGCCCATACCAATGGTTATGAAATACAAAACTACATCGACGGTTCAATTCTAACCGTTGCCGATGCTCCTTGGCCTGGTTTTACACCAGACCTTTTGAGTATAGTGCTCGTGGTCGCGACCCAAGCGAGAGGAAGTGTGCTCATCCATCAAAAAATGTTTGAGAGTCGTTTGTTCTTTGTCGATAAACTCATCGATATGGGGGCGAAAATTATTCTTTGTGACCCGCATCGTGCTTCCATTATTGGTCACGATTTTAAGTCTCAATTGAAAGCAGCCACCCTCACCTCACCCGATATTCGTGCTGGAATCTCCTTGCTCATCGCTGCACTTTCGGCCGATGGGACAAGTACCATCCACAATATCGAACAAATCGACCGAGGTTATGAACGCATCGTTGAACGTTTACAAGCCATTGGAGCTAAAATTCAGCGTTTGTAATCAGTAAATCTTAAGAATACTTCTGCTCGATGATTTTAATCGAGTCTTTGATGATACGTTTTAAAACGTCTTTGTCTATATCGCTAAGGCGTTTAATGTAGAGGCAGCCTTTCCCTTTTTTGTATTTTCCAAGGCCGTTAAAGTCCAGTCCGTCGTGCGAAAGGTCGCACATTAAATACAGGGTCAAGGCTTGTTTTCGTGGCGCAAAACCAGTGAGGAACCAATCGCCTTCTCGGCCACTCTTGTACTTGTAATGGTATTCCCCAAAACCCACTATACTGGTACCCCACATATTGGGCGGTGCTTGGGTAATCTCCTGCATCATTTCCAATAGACTGTGACAATCTTCTCGCTTTTGCTCCTCTTCAATGGAAGACAAAAACAAGGCGACATTGTCATTGGTTTTTTGGGTTTTGTTCTCCTTCATCCCTTATGGCTTTCCCATAAGATACGAATTTTATCGTTTAGAGACTTTATTGTTGCTAATGTTGCGCTGTCTTGAACACTTAAATCGGTCCACATCGGCCCCCCTAGCTTTGCGGTGTTTGGTCTTCCTGCCCTGTACTCTTGCGCGCCAAAGATTGAAACTGGAACGCTTCATTTCTTTCCGCATTAGCTCGATAACTTCTTGTTCTTTAAGCCCAAATTGATCTTTAATGGCGTCAAAAGGAGTACGGTCTTCCCATGCCATCTCGATGACCCGGTCGATTTGTTCTTCGTTGAGTTTAATTTTTGTCTTCTTCATTACTGTATACTATTGCGGTTGGGGAGGGTGTGTTTCCTTAAAATTCGTTTGCTCTCTTGATAGACTAGAGGAGCTTTCTGCATTTTCCATAAGATATCCGATGCCTTTTTCCTACTCTCCTCTAGGTTGACGATAGGCGCGGGATAGTTTTTGCCCAATTCAAAGTTGTACAAAGCACTTTCGAAAGGCGTAATTTCCCAAGGGGTGTGCACAAGGGTAGGCGGCAGCTCGCTGAGTTCTGGAAGCCATTTTTGGGTGAAATGCCCATGGGGATCGTGCTCTTGTCCGTTTTTAACGGGATTGTAAATCCGTAAGGTATTGATACCGGTTTCTCCGGCCTGCATTTGCAATTGCGGGAAGTGAATTCCCGGTTCAAAATCCAAGAATTGACGTGCGAGAAAGCCCGAGCAGGCTTGCCAGGGTTGCCACAACTGGTGAACAAAGAAAGAGACCACCAAGGCCCGCATACGAAAGTTGAGGTAGCCGGTTGCTACCAAACAACGCATGGCAGCATCGACCATGGGTACCCCTGTTTTTCCTTCTTCCCAAGCTTTAATATAGTCGGGGCGTACAGTTTTGTTTAACGCATGGTATCCCCGATTAATGCTTTCGTGTTCCATGCGACATTCCATTTCAAATTTTTGAATGAAGTGGGCTTGCCAGCGTAAACGCGACTCAAAAGCCCTAATTCCAAAACCCTTTTTCCCTTTGGCTTTTTCCGCTTCGGTGCGTTGTAAAACTTGACGCATGGAAAGGTTGCCGTAAGCGATGTAGGGGGAAAGTCGGCTGCAACTCTTTCGTGCTAAATCGGGTTTAGAAATATGGGTTTGATAGTTTTTATAGCGCCCTTCAAAAAAGGAATTTAAGTAACGGAAGGCCTTTTGCTCTCCTCCCGGTTGGATTTGCTCATTTGCTTCTACTTTACAATCGAGTAGTGTAAACTCCCGCCTTAAGCTTTCGATTTGTTGCAGCTTTAACCAGCCTTTTTTGGTGGGAAAAGGCGCTTGGGGCCGATTCATAAATTCCGTCCAACGTTTGATCCATTGCTTGCGGTTAGGCAGGGCGCGGAACACCCCTTGTTGGCGGTATTCTTTCCAGTGGATGTTTTGCGCATGGCACCAATCGGCCACCTTTTGATCGCGTAAATAGGTCACACCTAAGCCCGTTTCAATGTGGGAATAAATCCCCGTGAGATTAAAAAAGGACTGTAGTTTTTCAAATACGTCGAGCACTTCCCCCTTGACAGCAAGAACGGCCGTATTAAGGGCTTTTAGTTGCTGCTGTAGATCTTCAATGGAGGCTTTGATAAAATCCAAATGCCGCTCACTTACATGCTCGTCTGCCAGAAGGCTGGGTTCGGCTATATAGAGCAGTAGAACGTATTTGTTTTCTGCTAATGCAGCTGTTAGCGCATCGTGATCGCGTAAGCGTAAATCGCGCTTCAACCAAACCAAGGCCAAAGGAGGACGATTAGAACGCATCGGGTTGAGTTAATATTTTCCCTGCGCGGGCTTTGATTTCGGCTAATTCTTGTGGGGGGATTTTCTCCAAAAGACGCAACATCATCGCCATACGGTTGTTCTTGGCAAAGAACTGTTTTTTATCGTCTAAGAAATTCCAATACAAACTATTGAAAGGACAGGCGTCTTCCCCTAAGCGCTTCTTTTTGTCATACACACAATTATCGCAATAGTTGCTCATTTTATGGATATAAGCTGCAGCCGAAACATAGGGTTTGGTCGCCACGATTCCCCCATCGGCCCATTGACTCATGCCGCGGGTATTGGTGATTTGAACCCACTCAATAGCATCGGCATAGATACCCAAATACCATTGGTCTACCGCATCGGGATGCACTTGTGCCAAAAGGGCGAAGTTCCCAGTTATCATTAAGCGTTGAATGTGGTGGGCATAGGCATTGTCTAACGAATTGCTGATGGCATGATGCAGGCAATTCATTTTCGTTTCTCCTGTCCAATAGAAATCTGGTAGGGGGTTGTGGTTATCCAGGGCATTTTTCTCGGCATAGAGCGGCATTTCTTTCCAGTAAATTCCACGCATGTATTCGCGCCACCCGATAATTTGACGCACAAAACCTTCCACTTGGGCCAGTTCAATTTCGGCTTCGTGGCTGCGGTAATAATCGATCACTGTTTGTACCACTTCAAGCGGACTGATGAGCTTCACGTTTAAGGCAAAAGAAACACGGGAGTGAAAGAGATTGATTTCTTCGGTATGCAGCGCGTCTTGATAATCCCCAAAGTGAACGAGTAAGTGCTCGCAGAAATAGTCCAGCTGTTCCAGGGCCTCTTCTCGACTAAAGGGAAAGAGAAAATTTTGGGTATCCATTTTCCCAATGGTTTTTACCCCAGCAGCTTCAATTACTTTTTGAAGGGCTTCCAGTTCTTCCGTTTTGGGAATATAGGCCAAGGGAATGCTGGGTGTTCCTTTCCATTTCTTGCGGTTGTTTTTGTCGTAGTTCCACTGCCCACCTTCGGGTTGCCCCTGCTGCATTAGCAAGTTGAATTGCTTGCGCATGTTGCGGTAAAAGAACTCGAGGATAAGCTGTTTTTTTCCTTCGAAAAACTCGGTTAAATCTTCGCGTTTGGTCATGAAATGGTGAGTATCAACCGCTTGTGTTTCGACTGTAGTACGCTGACAAAAATCCTTGAGTTGCTCATCTAAACGATACTCGTCGGGCAATTGATATTCAAACGAAGTGGCTCCCATTTGCTCGATGAGTAGGGAGAGGTTTTCGTTCAGGTTTTGTTTGTTTTTGGGGTCATCTAGGGTGAGGTAGCTCACGCGGTGCCCTTTGCTTTCTAGCGCCTGGGCAAAGTTGCGCATGGCTCCAAAGAAAGCGACAACTTTTTGGATGTGGTGGGGCGCATAGTCGGTTTCTTGCCGCATTTCCATCAAGACGTAGCAAACAGTAGCATCGACGGTTTTAAACCAAGGATGCTGAATATTGAGTTGGTCCCCTAGAATTAATCGTAATTTCATTCAAACAAACTTTCTTGGTTCCACATGCGTTGAAACTTTCCGTTTTCGTCATAGCGCTCGGCTTGCATGCGTACATTGAATTTTCGGTCTCTTGGGTCATTTCCTACCCCCGATACATACATCCAATTTCCGTAGTTGCTGTGCACATCATAGTCCAAGAGCATGGCTTCAAAATAGGCTGCCCCAATCCGCCAATCGAGGAGTAAATCTTTGGCAAAGTAGGAGGCTACATTTTGGCGTCCGCGGTTGCTCATCCACCCCGTTTTCTTCAGCTCGATCATATTGGCATTTACAAAGGGTTCGCGTGTAGTTCCTTCGGTCCAGGCTTGTATGCTGTTGGGGTTGCTCTTCCAATGGTAGTCTTTTGCTAAGATTCCGCCCAAATGGAAGATTTTATCGCCGTGTTTCAGGGAGATAAATTTGAAGTAATCCCGCCAAATCAGTTCAAAAATCAACCAATAGGTCGATTGGTTCTTTTGCACCTGATCTTCGTATTCTAGAATTTCCCAATAAATTTCACGTGCTGAAATGGAACCGTTGGCCAACCAAGCGGAAAATTTGGAACTGTAATCAAT
>WTJP01000148.1:12645-15506 GCA_011526275.1 Candidatus Arcticimaribacter sp.
TCAATGTCCATGGGCACATCTTCTGGGTGAAATAAAAACTGGTCGTAATAGGAATGAAAAGTGAGTTGCTCATTGGCCGATTTCACTTCCAATTCACGGTCCACTTCTTCCTTGGTCCATTCTTTTTGAAAGTAAAGGTCGGTAACACCAAGTTCTTTACTCCAATGGGCAATCCCCTCTGCAGGGTTTTCCTGCCCAATGATAAGGCTGATGTTGTGTTGTTTTAACTGCTGTTGCAGGTCGGCTACCGTTTCTCTAAGGAATTGGGCGCGAAAACTTTCTGTCTTCTTGAATCCCCATGGGGTGGTGGCATAGTCTTTAGGGTCAAAACTGTAATAGGCTACTACGGTCTCGTGGTTTTGTGTGGCCTGGTGAAAGCACGCTTGGTCGTTGGTGCGCAAATCATTTCTCAGCCAGACGAGGGCTTTTCCTTTTCGTTTCTGCATCTTTTGCTACAATATTTTACGTTATCCCAATCTTTTTCCCATTTCTTGCGCCAGCTGAAGGGGCGTTGACAGGTCAAACAGATTTTCTCTGGGAGGTGTGCCTTTTTGACTCCCCTAGGCATTTAGGGCTGCTTTGTAGGTTGTTAAACAACGCTCACGTGCAAATTTGTGGTCCACCATGGGTTTGGGGTAGGTCAACTCTTGATAGTCGGGGACCCATTTTTTGATGTATTCGTGTTGTTTGTCGAATTTCTTGATTTGGTCGGTGGGATTAAAAATGCGGAAGTAGGGTGCTGCATCTACACCACAGCCGGCCACCCATTGCCAATTGCCCACATTACTCGCCATTTCATAGTCCAATAATTTCTCGGCAAAATAGGCTTCTCCCCAGCGCCAGTCGATCAATAAGTGTTTACACAGAAAACTTCCTACCAACATTCGAACGCGGTTGTGCATAAACCCGGTAGCATTGAGTTCGCGCATACCAGCATCCACAAAAGGGTAGCCTGTCTTCCCTTCGCACCAGCGGCGAAAGTCCTCTTCATCGTTTCGCCATTCGATACGTTCATATTGTGGCTTAAAACAAGCCTGATGGGTGTGCGGAAAGTGCCAAAGGATTTGCATAAAGAACTCCCGCCAAATCAATTCTTTCAAAAAGGTGGAATTGTCTTCCATAGCTGCATCGCGAACCATTTTTCGAACGCTTAGCGTGCCAAAACGCAGATGTGCACCAATGCGGGAAGTAGCGTCTAAGGCTGGGAAATTTCGGGTGTCTTCATATTCCCGAATAATTTTTTCATTGAATTGATACACCGGTTGTGCTACTGAAGAGGGATTGAATCCCAACTCCTCTAAAGTGCATTGCGGTTGCGTTTCTTCCGCCAAAGCATCGAGGTGATCTTCAGAAGGGTAATGGGTGAGTCCTACCTCTTTAAAACGACTGAGCCATTTACGGGAGTAGGGGGTGTACACTTTATACGGAAGACCATCGTCTTTGGTGACCTCACTTTTTTCAAAGATTACTTGATCTTTGTGGGTTTCAAAAGCAATCCCGTGTTGTTCCAATAGGGCGGCAATTTCATTGTCGCGTTCTTGCGCATAGGGCTCATAGTCGTGGTTGGTGACTACTTTTTTAATGGGGTACTGTTGGAGCAGGGATTCAAAAACGGCCTTGGGTCTCCCGTGATACGTTCCGACGTTACATCTGTTCCTCTTCATAGCATCTGATAAATTCCCTAAGGCCGCATGAATCATTTCTATTCGAGCATCCTCTTTGGGCAGCTTATGAATGATTTCAGTATCGAAGATAAAGATGGGCAAGACCTTATGGCCGCTGTTTAAAGCGTAATAAAGGCCGCAATTGTCTTCCAATCGCAGGTCCCGTCTAAACCAGAATACTGTATAGTGTTCCACATTAATTTGTTTTAAGATCCCCGATTCCTCCATCCACATGAAGGATTTGTCCGGTCATCCATTGACTTTCTTCTCCAAGGAGAAAAGCGGTCATTTGCGCTATATTTTTTGCTGTTCCCACTTTTTTAAGCGGGTGACGTTCTTCTGCTTTTTCTACTTTGGCTTCGTTGTTTAAAAACTTAACGGCCAAAGGGGTGTCGGTCAATGAGGGGGCAATACAGTTGACACGAAATTTTGGAGCGTATTCTGCTGCAAGGGAACGAGTCAATCCTTCCAAGGCGCCTTTTGCCGCAGCAACCGAAGCGTGGAATGGCATACCCGTGCTCACAGCCACGGTACTGTAGAAAACAATACTAGCTTGTTCGCTTTTCTGCAAGAGCGGTAACACCGACTGCAAGCTTTTAACTGCTCCAATTACATTTAAGTTAAAATCCTCCTGGAAAGTAGCGGGTTTTAGTCCGCGAAAGGGACGCAGGTTAATGCTTCCAGGGCAATACACAAATCCGTCGAGCTGTTCGGGTAAGTTGTCCACATTGAGTTCATCGTTCAAAACATCATGGGTCAAATGTGTTACAGCTGCATTAGCGAGTGATTCGTTTGTTCTAGAGGCCACGTAGATATTGTGATCAGGTGCCAGTAAATCCACCAAAGCACGGCCTATTCCGCTTGAACCACCAATGATTAAAATGTTCTTTTTCATAGCTATCTAATCCCTAAATTCTCCGAACAACTCAACGAGTTTGTTGTATCTATAATCAAAAATTTGTTTTAACTGTCTTTTTACAAAAAGGGGGTGGGCCAATCTACCCAATAGCCCTAAGGGCAATTTATAATCCACAATATCAATCATTTCCACCCCCCCAGGAATGGGTTTTATAAAGTGTTTATGGTGCCACAAACTGTAGGGCCCAAAACGCTGTTCATCGACAAAGTATTTCAAGTGCTCCACATGGGTAATCTCGGTAACCCAGCGCAAGGGTAGACCCAAAACGGGAGTAACGA
>WTJP01000047.1:0-5874 GCA_011526275.1 Candidatus Arcticimaribacter sp.
TGCTCATGGGCTATTCCTTGGGGAAAGTGCAGCGCTTATTGAAACACCTCGACCCGAGCATAGGGAAAATATACACCCACGGTGCGACGGAAGAAATGACGACCGTCTTACGCCACTTTATCGACTTCCCCCCAACCGAACGCATTACCCGCGACACCACCAAAAAAGAGATCGAGGGAAACTTGGTGCTTGCTCCTCCTGCTGTTTTGGGGAGTGCATGGGTAAAGAAATTGGGGAAACTCTCTACGGGCTATGCCTCGGGCTGGATGGCCTTTCGCGGGGCACGCAGGCGGCGAGCCGTGGACCGCGCCTTTGTCCTTTCCGACCATGCCGACTGGAAGGGACTACTATCCGCTATCAAAGCTACGGGCTGTGAAAATGTAATCACCACCCACGGCTATACCGATATCTTCGCACAGTATTTACGCGAGCAAGGCTGGAATGCCCGCACCGAAAAAACACAATATGAAGCGGAAACGCTCGAAACCGCCGCTGCCGAATGAAACGATTTGCCCAGCTCATTGAACAACTCGACAGCACCAATAAAACCAATCAAAAGGTCGCTGCGCTCACCCACTACTTCCAAGAAGCACCGAAAGAAGATGCCTTGTGGGCGGTCGCCCTTCTTTCGCACCGTCGTCCTTCACGACCCGTTACCACCACCCTTATGCGTCAATGGGCAGCAGAAATTTCGCAATTACCCGAATGGCTGTTTGAAGAATCCTACCACATCGTGGGCGACTTGGCCGAGACCATTGCCCTCTTGGTACAGCAACAGGGGACTGGAGATGCGCCTAGCCTTAGCCAATGTATAGAAGAAATTATCGCCCTTAAACCAAAAACAGAAGAAGAGAAAAAAAGCTATATCCTCAACCGCTGGAAGGGGCTGAATAACTTTGAACGCTTTGTCTTTAATAAAATCTTAACCGGAGGGTTCCGCATTGGTGTGAGTCAAAAGTTAATGACCCGCGCGCTTTCCAAAGCGGTGAATATCGAAGAGAATATCTTGGCCCACCGCCTCATGGGGCAATGGAGTCCACAAAGCACCAGCTTCGATGAGTTGATCTTAAACCCCAATCCGGAAGATCACATCTCGCAACCCTATCCCTTTTTCTTGGCCTATGCACTGGAGGAGGGTTTTCAAGAAAAAGAAAATCCCAGCCATTGGCACATCGAACACAAATGGGACGGGATGCGTGCCCAACTAATTGTCCGTCAAGGGAAGGCATTTCTGTGGAGCAGAGGGGAAGAACTCATTACCGATAAATTCCCAGAATTGGCGGTTTTAGCAGAACATCTTCCTCACGGAACAGTCGTTGACGGAGAGTTACTCCCCTTTAAAGACGGGCAAATTGGCGATTTTAACGCCCTCCAAAAACGCATCGGTCGCAAAACCGTATCACAAAAATTGCAGCAAGAGGTACCCATCAGCATCATGCTTTACGATCTTTTGGAATGGGGCGGAGAAGACCAACGTCAGCTCCCCTTGCACCAACGCCAAAAACTGTTGCGCGAATTATATCAAAAGCTTCCGGAAGAATTACCGCTAATGCTTTCAGAGGTGTTGCACTTTTCTTCTTGGGATGCCGTTGCCCAAGAACGCGAACGCGCACAAGAAATGCGCAGTGAGGGACTTATGTTAAAACACAAAGACTCCCCCTATGCGGTAGGACGAAAAAAAGGGACCTGGTGGAAATGGAAATCAGACCCCAAAACCATCGACGCTGTCTTGACCTATGCCATGCGCGGTCATGGGCGGAGAACCAACCTCTACACCGATTATACCTTTGCCCTATGGCAGGGGGAAGAACTGGTCACCTTTGCCAAGGCCTACTCGGGGCTTACCGATGCTGAAATCAAAAAGGTGGATCAATTTGTAAAACAAAATACCACCGATCGTTTTGGCCCTGTGCGGCAGGTAAAACCCGAACTGGTCTTTGAAATTGCTTTTGAAGGCATTGCTGCTTCTTCCCGCCACAAGAGTGGAGTAGCGGTGCGCTTCCCGAGAATCTTACGCTGGCGACACGATAAAAAAATGAAGGAGGCCAACAGCTTGGAAGACCTCAAAAAACTATTGCCGTGAAAAAAGTTGCCGATTGGTTTAAAGCACGCGACTGGCGTCCACAGCCCTTTCAAAAAGAATGTTGGAAGGCCTATGGGGAGGGTAAAAACGGCATGCTCCACGCCCCTACCGGGAGCGGAAAAACCTATGCGCTTTGGGGCGGAATTCTACAAGAAGCCCTAGAGCAGCAACAGCACCCCAATGGAATACAAGCCTTGTGGATTACCCCACTAAGGGCATTGGCCGTGGAAATTCAACAAGCTACCCAGCGCATGACCCAAGACCTTTGCCCTGAATTGAAGGTCGCCCTACGAACGGGAGATACTTCACAAAGTGAACGCGCCAAACAAAAACGAAAACCCTCCTTCGGCTTGGTCACCACCCCAGAAAGTTTGCACGTACTTTTGAGTACCAAAGACCATCAAAAAGAGTTTAAGCAATTAAAAGTAATTGTCGTCGATGAATGGCACGAACTCTTGGGGTCAAAACGGGGAGTGCAAATCGAACTGGCCATTGCCTATTTGCGGTCTTTCCTCCCGCAACTGAAAGTCTGGGGGATTTCGGCCACCCTTGGGAACAAAGAACTGGCGCGGGAAATTCTACTAGGCCCCATCGAGAATTACACTACCGTTGAAGCGAAAATCAATAAAAAAATAAAGGTCAAATCCATCCTCCCCAAAAGCATGGAGAGCTTTCCTTGGCGGGGACATTTGGGCTTGCACCTCCTTCCCCAAGTCTTAAAATTGGTGCAGAAAAACAAGACCACCCTCATCTTTACCAACACCCGTGCACAGTGTGAGATTTGGTTTCACCGTTTACTAGAAGCCGATCCCAATTTGGCAGGAAATATCGCCATGCACCACGGGAGTATCGATAAAAAAATTCGCCTTTGGGTGGAAGACGCCTTGCGCGAAGAACAGCTCAAGGTGGTGGTGTGTACTTCTAGCTTAGATTTAGGAGTGGATTTTAGTCCGGTAGAAAACTGCATTCAAATTGGGAGTCCCAAAGGAGTTGGTCGATTCATCCAACGTGCAGGACGCAGTGGGCACCGACCCAAAGCAGGGAGTACCATTCACTTTCTCCCTACCCATGCTATGGAACTCATCGAATCGGTGGCCTTGCAACGCGGGATAGAAAGCCAGCAAATCGAAGACCGCATTCCCTACCTCAACGCCTATGATGTTTTACTGCAGTTTTTGATGACCCTTGCAGTGGGAAGCGGCTTTCAGCCCAAACAATTGCTTCCCATTATTCAGCAAACCTTTTGCTATCAAACCTTGGACGAAACCCAATGGCAGTGGATGATCAACTTTTTGGTGCAAGGGAGTCAAAGCCTAGAACATTATGACGAATACAAAAAGGTAAATGTACTTGAAGACGGACGAATAAAAGTCTTAAACCGAGGTATTGCCATGCGCCATCGCCTTTCTATGGGAACCATCGTGAGCGATGCCGACTTAAAAGTGCGCTACCAAAAAGGGGGCTACTTGGGTACTGTGGAAGAGTGGTTTGTGGCCAAGCTCAAACCGGGAGATGTGTTTACTTTTTCCGGACGAAATTTAGAACTCATCCGCATGCACAACATGGAGGTCATCGTAAAGAAGTCCAAATCGGGGAAAGCAAGAATCCCCGCTTGGATGGGAGGGCGCATGAGCTTTAGCGCTCATTTGAGTGATTTACTAAAAAAAGCCCTCTTCGAAGAACGCAACAGCAGTACCCCTGAATTTAAGGCCCTGAGCCCGGTGTTTCAGCAGCAACAAAAAGAATCCATCGTGCCCCAACCCAACCAATTCCTCATCGAACGCTTTCAAACCAGAGAGGGGTACCATACCGTTTTTTATCCGTTCGAAGGCTATGCCATTCACGAGGCCATGGCCAGTTTAATGGCCTACCGCATTAGCCTGCTCTCGCCCATTACGTTCAGTATGTCGTTCAACGATTATGGCTTTGAGTTACTGTCCGACCAAGCCTTTGAACGGGAAGATTTTATGGACAATAATTTATTGACCCCTGAACACCTGCTCGACGATTTGGAAAAAAGCATCAACGTGTCTGAAATGGCACGCCGTCGCTTTCGCGATATCGCCGTAATCTCGGGCTTGGTTTTTCAAGGATTTCCCAACAAACCCATTAAAGCCAAACACCTGCAAAGTGGATCACAGTTGTTCTTTGATGTCTTTAAAGATTACGAACCCGATAATCTACTTTACCAACAAGCTTTGGAGGAAACCTTTGATCACGGGATGGAACGCGGCCGTATGACACAAGTTTTTGAAAACATCCAAAAACAGACGATTGTATGGCGGGAATGCAGCCAACCCACCCCCTTTTCTTTCCCCCTCATCACCGACCGGATTCGCGCCAAACTCTCTTCGGAAAGTGTGGAAGACCGCATCAAAAAAATGTATCTACAACTCGAAAAAGCCGGCCAGTGAAAACCATAGCAATTGCCAAAAATCACTTTTCCCTTCACCCAAGTGGTGCGGCCTACTGGCAGGAAAAAAAGACCCTTTTGTTGGCCGATGTCCACCTGGGGAAAGTCGCCCACTTTCGGAAAAACGGGATTGCCGTACCCCGGAAAGCCGAAGGTGCCTTTTACAAGAAAATGGAAAGCTTGTTTCAAACCTTTGCCATTGAACGTATTCTTTTCTTGGGAGATTTGTTCCACAGCGACCAAAACAACGCATGGCATTTATTTGCTGCATGGGTTGAGCAACAAAAAGCTGAACTGGTTTTGGTAGAAGGCAACCACGATGTTATCCCAAGTTGGAAATTCGAACAGTTAGGTCTTAAGGTGGTGGAAAGCCTCACCGAAGAAGCGTTCTTCTTTACACATTTCCCCACAGCAAAAGAGGACCACTTTGTTTTTTGTGGCCATGTACACCCCGGGGTAAAACTCAAAGGTGCTGGACTACAACGACTCTCCCTCCCCTGCTTTTACCAAAGTCAAAACCAACTTATTCTCCCTGCCTTTGGCGCCTTTACTGGCCTACATTTACTGCAAGCCAAAGAAGGGGATCGTGTCTTTGTGACGACAGGAAAAGAAGTGGTGGAGTTTGGAGAAAAAATGCATTAAGCAAGTTATCTTTGCAAAAAAAAGAGCGCTATCGACCCGTTGTATCGTGCCTTTGCTGCATCGCCTTCACAAAAAAGCTTGGAAGAGTTGTTTTTGGGAACTTCCCCATCCCTACACCTAAAGGGTGCAGTGGGTTCTGGACTAAATTTTAGGTTGGCCGATGCCTTTGACCGCCACCAAAAAAACCTACTCCTCATTTGTGAGGACCGAGAAAAAGCGGCCTACCACCTCAACGACTTGGAACAACTGTTGGGGCAAGAAAGCGTACTGTTTTTCCCTTCAAGTTACCGTAAACCCTACCAAACCGAAACCACCGACAACGCCAACGTGCTTTTGCGATCGGAGGTTTTAAACACCTTAAGCAACTCCAAAAAACCACGGGTGATTGTCACTTATCCGCAAGCGGTTTTTGAAAAAGTAGTTTCCCAATCTACCCTGCGAAAGAATACTTTGGAGGTGGTAAAAGGGAGTCAGCTTTCCTTGGAATTTGTCAACGAGGTTTTGTTTGACTACCAATTTGAACGGGTGGATTTTGTCTCACAACCGGGAGAGTTTTCGGTGCGTGGAGGAATCATCGACGTGTTTTCGTTCGCCAATCAACACCCCTACCGCATTGAATTTTTCGATGAAGAAGTGGAAAGTCTCCGCAGTTTCGATGTGGCGACACAACTCTCCATCGCTTCCCTCGATAAAATAAAATTACTCCCCAACACCAGCGAAGGCTTTAAGCGCGCAA
>WTJP01000047.1:5974-13512 GCA_011526275.1 Candidatus Arcticimaribacter sp.
CAAACCTTGGTTAAACAAAGTCCGCAACCGGCCTTTAACCGCAAGTTTGATCGCCTTATTGCCTACCTCAACGAAAACCACGAGAAAGGATACCAAAACACCATTTGTTGTGCTTCCTTGCAGCAGGCCGAACGCCTCAATGCCATATTTGAGGAAATGGAACAAACGGTACATTACAAGACTGTGGTTCAACCGCTTTTTGAGGGCTTTGAAGACCTAGAAGCTAAAATCGCTGTTTTTACCGATCACCAGATCTTTGAACGCTATCACAAGTACCAGCTCAAATCGGGCTACACCAAAAAGCAAGCCCTCACCCTGAAAGAATTGACGCATTTGGAGGTGGGCGATTATGTGACCCACATTGACCACGGGATTGGACAGTTTGGCGGCCTACAAAAAATCGATGTAGAAGGAAATCAACAAGAAGCGATTAAACTGGTTTATGCCGATCGCGATATTCTGTATTTGAGCATACATTCCCTACACAAGATTTCGAAATTCAACGGAAAAGATGGGAAACAGCCCAAGGTGTACAAGCTGGGGTCGAATGCTTGGAAAAGCTTAAAGCAAAAAACCAAAAAACGGGTCAAAGAGATCGCCTTCAATCTAATTGAGCTCTACGCCAAACGCCGACAAAAAATTGGTACGGCCTGCGCGCCCGACAGCTATTTGCAGCTAGAGTTAGAAGCCTCTTTTATTTTTGAAGACACCCCCGACCAAAGTGCCGCCACTGCAGCGGTAAAAGAAGACATGGAAAGTGAACGCCCCATGGACCGACTGGTGTGTGGTGATGTAGGCTTTGGGAAAACCGAAGTCGCGATTCGCGCTGCCTTTAAAGCGGTGGACAACGGACGACAAGTGGCGGTTTTAGTTCCCACTACCATCTTGGCTTTTCAACACTATAAAAACTTCTCCAAACGCTTGGAAGATTTACCCGTTCGGGTGGATTACCTCAACCGTTTCCGCACCGCCAAAGAAAAACGCCTTGTGCTAGAAGACCTAAAGGCAGGGAAAATCGATATCCTCATTGGTACGCATCAATTGGTTGGGAAAGGAGTAGAATTTAAAAATCTCGGTCTTTTGGTGGTCGATGAAGAGCAAAAGTTTGGGGTTTCGGTCAAAGAAAAATTAAGGGCTTTAAAGACCAATGTCGATGTTTTAACCCTTACTGCCACCCCTATTCCGCGTACCCTGCAGTTCAGTCTAATGGCTGCTCGAGACCTTTCGGTTATCGCCACTGCACCTCCCAACCGTTACCCCATTGAAAGTGAAGTAGTGCGTTTTAATGAAGCCTTGATTCGCGACGGTATTCTCTATGAAATGCAACGGGGTGGGCAGGTTTATTTCATTCACAATCGCGTGGAAAATATTCAAGAAGTCGCCGGCATGTTACAACGCTTGATTCCCGATGCTCGCATTCGCATTGGGCACGGACAAATGGACGGGAAGAAGCTCGAAAAAAACCTCTTGGAGTTTATGGAGGGGAAATACGACATCCTAATTGCGACGACCATCATAGAAAACGGCTTGGACGTTCCCAATGCCAATACCATCTTCATCAATAACGCACAAAATTTTGGCTTAAGCGACCTGCACCAAATGCGCGGAAGAGTTGGACGCAGCAACAAAAAAGCATTCTGCTACTTTATCACTCCGCCTTTGAGTGCCATGTCGAGCGATGCACAAAAACGCATTCAAGCCATCGAGCAATATGCCGAATTAGGCTCGGGGATAAAAATCGCCATGAAAGACTTGGAGATTCGCGGAGCGGGAGATTTATTGGGTGGAGAACAAAGCGGATTCATCAATGACATCGGTTTTGATACCTATCAAAAAATCCTCAAAGAAGCCATTGACGAATTAAAAGAAAACGAATTCAAGAATCTGTACAGTTCGCAGGAAAACGAAGAAAAAAGCTTTGTAAAAGAGGTGCAAATCGATACCGACCTGGCCATACTGCTGCCCGATGATTACGTGAACTCGGTGAGTGAACGCTTAACGCTCTACAACCGTCTTAGCGAGTTGAACAACGAAGAAGAACTTTTAAAATTCCAAACCGATTTGGAAGATCGTTTTGGGCCCTTACCTGCCCAAGCCGAAGATTTGCTCAACAGTGTCCGCTTAAAGTGGAAAGCCTTGCAGCTTGGTTTAGAACGCATCATTCTAAAACGGGGACTGCTTTCAGCCTATTTTATCGCCGATCAAGAAAGCGAATACTACCAAAGCGAAGCCTTTAACAAGGTGTTACAATGGGTGCAACAAAGCGCTGGAAAAGTTGAATTAAAAGAAAAAGAAACCCGCCAAGGCCTGCGATTGCGTTTGGCCATTAAAGAGGTGAAAAGTGTTGCGCAAGGGCTGGCTGTCCTGCCCGACCTATAGATCTTTGAGTTCTTTTATGGCTTTAAAGGCCACATTCACTTGATCTTCTCCTACCAAAATGGTGAACTCGTTCGAGGTGGAAATCACTTCGAAAATGTTGACGCCCTCCCAAGACAAACGTTGGAAAATAAAATAGTAGATTCCTGGAATGGTAACATTTTCTGTAGGGAGTTTAATGGAAATCGAAGATAATTCCTCTGTTTTTTCGATTAGCTTTTCCTGCTCAAAACAACGCTCGAGCTGAGCCGCTGCATTACTACTCACAATGATATTACTTTCGGTAACGCCGCGTGAAGAGGTGTAAAACACATTGGGATTATCGTTGACTTCCGCCAAGAATTGCGCTTGAGCGTTCAATAAAGAATCTGAAATTTTAAAACTGTAATCGACTAGGCTGGAACGCACCGTAATGTCGCCAATTCCCTTTAACACCTTGACAATTTTATGGGTGGAAAGGAACTCTAAATTGTCTGAAATACGTTTTAAGGCCATCACAATGGCTCCGCTTCGCGCAGGCTTTTGAAGGGTTTCTTCAATTTCTGGCTGAATTTGTCGCGCCAAAGAAGTTAGGTTAATAATGCCTTGCGACATGGCGGTGGACAAATAAGGCTTGGTTTTGATGTAGTGTTCCACCACGGAGGCAATCGTCTTCATTGTGTTAATTTTTGTGCAAAGATAGTTTATTAAACTTAATGTTACAAATAAAACATTTTATTAAAATGGATAAAATGCATCTTTGAGTTGCTCGAGTTGCCATTTACCGCGAATGAGCGTATAACTCAGTACATCAAAACGCACTTCTACATCGAGCTGGCGTTGTTGTATATAGGCATCCATGGCCATGACCAAGAGTTTAATTTTTTTAGAAGAAATAAAACTGTAGGGAGAACCAAAGGCAATTGAGCTTCTGGCTTTGACCTCTACGGCGACGAAGAGGTTGTCTTTGCGCACAATTAGATCAATCTCGGCTTTGCGGTAGCGAAAATTTTGAGCGACTATGGTGTAGCCTTGTTTCTGATAAAAGAGAGCGGCTCTTTTTTCGGCTTCTTGACCGAAGGCGTAAGCATCATTCATAATGGTATTGATTTGGTTAGAACGAATTAAAATTAGCCGTTTAAGGGGAGAAAAAAGCTTATTTTTGCGGTAAATTTTACTTTATGGCGCTCAAAGCAAAACGCTACACAGTTACCGCTGCCCTTCCCTACACCAACGGACCCATACACATTGGACATCTTGCTGGAGTCTATGTCCCAGCTGATATTTATGTGCGTTACTTGCGTGCACAAAACAAAGATGTTGCCTTTATTTGTGGGAGCGATGAACACGGGGTAGCGATTTCTATCCGCGCCAAAAAAGAGGGAGTAAGTCCAAAAGCCATCATCGATAAATACGACAAGATGATCAAGGAATCCTTCCAACAGTTGGGGATTTCCTTTGATAACTACTCCCGCACCTCTGCCCCCATTCACCACGAAACAGCATCGGAATTTTTCGCTCAAATGCATGCCGATGGAAAATTCATTGAAGAAACAACCGAGCAACTTTATGACCCCGAAGCGAAACAATTCTTGGCCGATCGTTTTGTTACAGGAACTTGCCCCAAATGCGACCACACGGAAGCCTATGGCGACCAGTGTGAAAACTGTGGAAGCTCCCTCAACGCAACCGATTTAATTCACCCCAAATCTACCCTCTCGGGCAGTGTGCCTGAACTAAAGGCTACCAAACACTGGTTTTTACCGCTAGATCGCTACCAAGATTTTATTCAAGAATGGATCCTAGATGGACATAAACACGACTGGAAACCCAATGTTTACGGGCAAGTTAAATCTTGGGTCGATGACGGACTCAAACCACGAGCGGTAACCCGCGACCTCGATTGGGGAATTCCGGTTCCCGTAGAAGGCGGCGATGGAAAAGTACTTTATGTGTGGTTCGATGCGCCTATTGGCTACATCTCATCAACCAAAGAATGGGCACAGCGAGAAGGAAAAGATTGGGAACCCTACTGGAAAGACGAAGCAACCGAACTGGTGCACTTTATTGGAAAAGACAACATCGTTTTCCACTGCATCATCTTCCCCTGTATTCTCAAGGCGTCTAAAGACTATATTCTCCCCGAAAATGTTCCGGCCAATGAGTTTTTAAATCTCGAAGGAAATAAAATTTCAACCTCCAAGAATTGGGCAGTTTGGTTACACGAATACCTCGAAGAATTCCCAGGGAAAGAAGATGTCCTTCGCTATGTACTCACCGCCAATGCACCAGAAACGAAAGACAATGACTTTACGTGGAAAGATTTTCAAACCCGCAACAACAGCGAGTTGGTTGCCATTTTTGGGAATTTCATCAACCGCGCTGTCGTCTTAACCCATAAGTATTACGAAGGGCAAGTTCCCGCTGCTGGAGAATTGCTTGCACAAGACAAAGCGGTTCTTGAAGAACTAAAACAATTCCCCAGCCGTGTAGGGGATTCCATCGAAAAATACCGTTTCCGTGAGGCCAGCCAAGAAATGCTTAACCTCGCGCGTTTAGGGAATAAATATCTGGCCGATGAGGAGCCTTGGAAAAGAATCAAAGATCAACCAGAGCGCGTGCCTACCATCATGCACATTGCTTTGCAAATTGCCGCTGCACTGAGTTCCATTTGCGAACCTTTTTTACCGCACAGTGCAAATGAATTGCGCAGCATACTCAACATTAGTCGTCCACTAAGCTGGAGTGAAATCGCAACGAAAACAACACACCTAGAAGCAGGACACCAAATAGGTGAACAACGCTTGCTTTTTGAAAAAATCGAAGACGAAGTTATTGTTGCTCAGCGGGAAAAACTGGAAGCCACTAAAGTAGCTAACGAGGAAACTGCGATCGATTTACCTCCACAAAAAGAACTGATTTCTTTTGAAGACTTTAGCCAATTGGACCTTCGAGTTGGAACGATACTCACCGCAGAGAAAGTAAAAAAGACAAAGAAATTACTTCAGCTTGAAGTAGATCTGGGCAATGAAGTCCGGACCATTGTTTCTGGAATAGCCGAAAGTTTTAGCCCAGAGGAGGTAGTGGGTAGGAAAGTAACCGTACTCACCAACCTTGCCCCGCGCACCATTCGAGGGGTGGAAAGTCAAGGCATGCTTTTGATGACAGAAGACAAGGATGGAAAAACCATCATGGTAAGTCCTGACGAAGGAGCTGAAAATGGCTTCCCTATTCGTTGATGCTCAATATAGCCTACCATCCCATCTATCAACTTCCCCTTCCAGAAGGACATCGTTTCCCTATGGAGAAATACGACTTACTTCCAAAGCAATTGCGCCATGAAGGAAGCTGCGAAGAAGAAGACTTCTTTACCCCTGAAAAAATTCCCAACCCGCTTATTGAAGCAGTCCATTGTCCCGACTATTTGCAACGTCTGCTCACCTTGGAACTGGACAAAAAAGAGGTGCGGAAAATTGGTTTCCCTTTGAGTCAACAACTCATTGAGCGTGAAATCATCATTGCCGGAGGTACGGTAGAAGGTGCAAAACGTGCTTTAAACGACGGGATAGCGATGAATATTGCAGGAGGCACCCATCACGCTTTTCGCGCATGGGGAGAAGCTTTTTGTTTATTGAACGACCAGGCTATTGCTGCCCAATACCTACTGGATCAAAAGCAGGTTCAAAAGATTTTAATTGTAGACCTAGACGTACACCAAGGCAACGGTACTGCAGAAATTTTCAAGGACAACCCTGCCGTGTTTACTTTTTCTATGCACGGAGCAAAAAACTACCCTTTTCACAAAGAGAAAAGTGACCTTGACTTAGCCTTGGAAGATGGGACAAGTGATACCGTTTACCTCAACACCCTTAAAGCCACTTTACCAAAATTGATTGAAAAAGTGAAGCCTGAGTTCATTTTCTACCTTTGCGGAGTCGATGTCGTGGCAACGGATAAATTGGGGCGTTTAGGCATGAGCCTTGCCGGCTGTAAAGCCCGTGATCAATTTGTGCTTGAGACCTGTTTAGACCAAAATATTCCAGTGCAATGCAGCATGGGGGGTGGTTACTCTAAAGACATTAAAATCATCTTAGAAGCACATGCGAATACCTTTCGCATTGCGAAGTCGCTTTATTGTTGATGCCAAGTAGCCCCACGTAAATGCGCTGCGGCGATAACAATGTCTTTTCGGCTTACTTGCCCTACCAAATTTCCATTGTCCAAAACGGGAAAACGACGTCTTCCTGAAGAATAAAATTTCGAAGCTGCATCAAAAAGACTCATGCTGGCGGGTAAAGTCTCTACTGCCTTGGTCATGAAATGCCCTACCGATTTATCTAAAATAGGCATGTTAAAATAACGGCTGTCCGATATCTCTTTCATACAATCCCCCTCAGAAATAATCCCGATGAGTCGCATGTTGTCATCTACTACTGGCCCACCAGAAATACGGTGTTTGATGAAGGCTTTCATCACATCGTGAATGGTTTGATCTTGGGTAAAGCAAATCATGTTTTTGGTCATGATATCGCGCACCAAAATAGTGGCGGGCTTTACTTTTTTGGCTGTGGCACGAGCGCCTTGAAAACTTTTTACTGCCATGTTTATTTATTTTGGTTTCCAAATAAGGTACGTAAAAAAAAATAAACCCCTTTATTTATCAAACCCTTAGCTATCTTTGTCTTGCGCATGAAAGAAGAAAAAGTCAAGAAAATTGGTGTTTTAGGCTGTGGCTGGCTGGGGTTGCCCTTAGCGAAAAAACTCATCCATGAAGGCCATGTGGTCAAAGGATCTACCACCCAAAAAGAGAAAATTTCAAGCTTAAAATCATTTGGTATTGCCCCTTACATAGTGCGCTGTAGTGAGGACAACTGCGATGGACTTGACCTTTTTTTACAAGACGTTGAAGTCTTGATTTTAACCCTGCCTCCGGGCTTGCGTCAAAACCCAAAACGTCGCTTTGATTTAGTCATTGAGCAAATTGTTAAACGTTTGGTTGATTCAGCCGTTCAAGAAGTGATTTTCATCAGCAGCACCTCGGTCTATGGGGATGCGCGTGGAGACATTACGGAAGAAACACCCACTCACCCCATTACTGAAAGTGGGAAACAACTGCTCCTTTGTGAAGAAATGCTGTTAACATCTCCGTCGTTCAAAACTACTGTTTTGCGCTTTGGCGGATT
>WTJP01000047.1:13612-15286 GCA_011526275.1 Candidatus Arcticimaribacter sp.
AACGTGGAAAACTTGTTGACATTAAATTGAGTCAAGGGGTAAAATGCATGTTCAATTTTTCTAATTTTAAATTAATAAAAACACCAAGTCGTGTCAAAAGAAAAAGAGTGCATTGTTTTATTGGAACGCCTACTCAACCAGAGTAGACAAGATAAATTGATGTATTTAAATGCTGCGGATAAACAGGACCTACCAACCTTCAAACGCTTTTTTAATCAGCAGGCCTTGTACCGTAATCGTATGTTCAACGAATTGAGTGCGCGACTATCTGACTTCGGCATAGAGGCTGAAGATATTCTTTTAAAGCGTCCGGATATTCGCCAACTCATGGGAGCTAGTCCGAAGCGCGATAAAACCAACCCTTTTGCTAAGTGTTTAGCACAAGATCAATTGTTTCAAAAACACTTGATTTCCCTCATACAGTTAGACGATACTGGTAATGTTGATGGTTACAGAAAACTATTGACTAAAATTGAAGAGAGTATTGAAACCAATCAACTCTTTGCTATAGAGGTTACAGCGAAAAGCCTTTCTTCTCCCGACTTTCTCTAATCCAAGGCTTTTATATCTGTTGTTGAAGTTTGCTCGGCGTCGAGTGCAAAATCTTCAATCCGCTTTAGATAAGCTTCATGTGCTACAAAAACTTGACGAAAACTTGCGTTGAGTTCTTCGATTTGCTCTTGTTGACTAAAATAACGCGCTTTTAATAATTGTGTTTTTACCACCTTTAACCGACTTTTTATTTCAGGGGTTTCAAAGGGTGTGGGCAACTTCTTTTTTAAAAGCACATCGCATTTAATTAAAGCGGTTAAAATAAAGGGTTCAACTCCGTTGGGATCTAGCTTTGCCAAATCATTGATTTTTTCGTTGTACTCATTAAACACCTTAAGCGGAAGTAAAAGAGAGTCGGTGACGGGGTGGGCGGTCAATTGATAGACCGATAATTGTCCAACATCCAAAGTAATGGGCGCTTTGACTTCTTCTTCGACAATTTCATTTTTTTGTTCAGCTGTTGATGATCCACAACCTACACAAAAGCCAAAAAAGAAAATGATGATGCTATAACGCATTTTGAAGGGTGTTGATTTGCAACAAAAGTAAGGTGAAAAATACAATCTGCAAGAGATAGAGATGATGGGTAAAGGTTCCTTTAATCTGCACCTTCATATACTGATATAAAAAATGCAGCGGTAAGGCAACAGCAAACCAGCCCACATAGTTTTGTAAAGGAGCTATTCCGCCATCAAAAGTCCAAAAGTCGAGAATGGGAGCAATGGGCTCAATCACAAAATCCAAAAGCAACATTAAGCCAACACCAAGAAAAACACGCGAAATAAAAGCCTCGGCTAAATTGGCTGCGATAGCACCGCAACACAGGGTGAGGATTGACCAATTCACCCCAATAAGCCAAGGTACGCCTGCTACTTTCCAACCCAAAGCATCGCCGTATATATACTGTCCGAAAATCAAACCGTAATTCACACCCAAGCCCTCTGCTATCATACCTGCCAAGAAAGCTACAAAAGCTACAACAAAGGCTTTTTTTTCGTGCCGACTTGTCCACAACAACAAAACAAAAGACAGCGTAAGATTCAAGGGGGTAGCACCAACAAACCATTGGGAATCACCATAGAGAATGCCAATGATACCGCTCACATGAAAAAGCCAGATTAA
>WTJP01000106.1 GCA_011526275.1 Candidatus Arcticimaribacter sp.
AACAAGCCGATGCAAACTTACTGTCCTACCCGCTTAAAATTGTTACAGAGAAAGACGCTATTTTACGTGACTTGAATTATTACGAGCCGCGATACTCTCCTGATGGCCCTGCTATGGGGGGAGCCATTCTTTCCGTTTTGGCTGCTCGCTTAGGCAACCCCGAGCGTGCCTTCAGTATGTTCGAAAAGAGCTATCAACCCAACGAATTACCTCCCTTTAAGGTCATTGCTGAAACCGCAGGTGGCTCAAACCCTTACTTTGCCACTGGTGCAGGAGGAATGTTACAAGCCGTGCTCTTCGGAATTGGTGGGCTCGATATTCAACAAGAGGGCGTAAAACAATTGCCAACACAACTGCCCAAGGCATGGAAATCGCTTACCCTTAAAGGGGTAGGGAAAGATGAAACTCGCTTTACTGTAAATTAAAACACATGAAAAATCGTATGCTTTATTTGCTAATCTTCCTTCCACTCTTTGCTGCGGCACAGGTTTTTGAATTTGTAGCGGAAGGTAATGTTCACCGCGTTTTTAAAGACAATCAATATTTACTCGAAACGGTCTTCAACGCGAAAGACGGTGCTTTTGTTTTCACCCGTGGTGGATTCTATTCCACGACCGAAAAAGGAGACGAAGTTGCTTTTGAATTCAATTCTAACTTCGCGAAAGACAGCCTAAAAAGCATGACCATAGCGAAAGGGGAAGACTGGAAGGTTGTGGCCATTCCCGATCAAGATTTGGAAGGGAAATGGCTAATGGCAGGACGGGTAAAACCCGAAGGAGAACAACGACGCGACCTCACTCGCTCAAGAAAAACCATGAAGTTTTTACTCGATGGGCACTTTCAATGGACCGCTTTTGATACCGCCTCGATGGCCTTTAAGGGTTGCGGTGGTGGAACCTATACGGCAGTAGATGGAGACTATGTAGAAAGCCTCCAATACTTTTCCAGAGACAACAGCAAAGTGGGAAAGGTGCTGCCTTTTGAATACCGCTTAAACGAAGACGACTGGTACCACAAAGGAAACAACAGCAAGGGTGCACCCATGCACGAGATTTGGCACAAGCGTTCGGGAGAGTAAGTTAGTTGATTAAGACATCGGTCCCCAAATAGCGATCATCGCCGTTGGTGTACCAAGCGCGAACTTTCGGCATTTTTATGCCTTGCACTACCGCTTCTTCTGAAAGAAGAATGTATTCTCCATCGTTCTTAGCTTCATCGTGGTAAAATTGATAATGGCGCAAACGGTAGTCGTTTTTGTCAAAGTAAAAATACCAAGTGTCTTTGCCTACGGTTTCGTCATAGCTCACTTTAATGCACCAAAACTCTTCTCCTTTTAATCGCTTTTTAAACGCCTTTGGCGCTAATTGGGTGCCGGGATCTTTTAGCTTCATGGGAAGGCCGTAAAGGTAAACGTAGTAGTTGCGCATTTTGGTGGTGCGCTCACAATTCAAGCGTTGTTCTTGGGCTATTTCGTCTGAAAAATCAGTACTTCCCTCATACCAGTGCGTACACTTTCCTTTTTCGAGTAGCGCAGCAGTGTGTATTCCGTTTTGGGTAACCGAAGACTTAAAGCGTTCTTTGGGGAAGTCCATTTCCAAAAGCGTTGTTCGCTTGGGTCGGTTGGGCGTTTCCATTTCCACAGTAAATTCTCCTTGAAAGCTGGACCACTTGCCCTGAGGGTCGTGGTAAGCAATGCTTCGGTCGAGCAATTCTTCTGCGGTAAAGTCTTGCGCACTTCCCCAAAGGAAGGTGCACAAGCTCACACATACGATTAATTTTTTCATGACTAGTTGCGGTAATTCAAGGCGGGGTCTCGGTCACCCAAGAGCGGGATGTATTCAAAATCAGCCCCGCGGATTTCCAAGAACTCTTTCTGCACTTGCTCGATAAAGGCGGGGTCGTCGAACAATTGCATCCCAGTTAACGTCAAGGCTTTTGCGGCATTCATCATCCCTTTGGTACCAATGCTGGTTCCCCCAGCCGCTACGGCTTGCCAGCTGTGGGCCGGTGTTCCTGGCACCCAAGTAGCTGCGCGTAAGCCTGCCGTTGGGACAGTGTAACTCACATCGCCTACATCGGTTGAGCCACCTGCCTTTGCTTGTAAATTGTAGGGCTCTACCGCTTCTATATATTCCATGTTTAAGGGTTTCCCTAAGCTTTTTGCAATTTCCTTGGCAAAGGTCATCTCTTTTTCGTTGTAGGTTACCCCTCCAATGGTTTGGAAGTTTTTATGTACGCGTTTTTGAAGGGTAGGAACATAGAGTAAATCGTGGGTTCCTCCAATCATTTCATAATCCATGGTTGTTCCTGTGCCTAGCGCTGCTCCTTCTGCTGCCTTTACGATACGATCAAATAATTTAATCACCTCATCGCGTTTTGGATGGCGGGAATAATAGTAAACCTCCGCAAAATCGGGAACGACATTGGGTGCTTCTCCCCCCCGGGTAATTACATAATGGATTCTTGCCGACATGTCCATATGTTCGCGCATAAGGTTGGTCATGTAGTTCATGGCCTCCACGGCATCGAGGGCAGAACGCCCTTCTTGTGGTGCTCCCGCCGCGTGGGCAGAACGCCCGTAAAAACGAAATTTTGCCGACTTGTTGGCTAGGGCTGGTCGTGGGTTGGCAGAGTTTCCGCTACCGGCATGCCAGTGCAAAGCAATATCGACATCGTTAAATAAACCTGCGCGGGTCATATAGACCTTCCCCGATCCTCCTTCTTCTGCAGGGCAACCGTAGAAACGCACCGTTCCTTTGATTTTATTTTGCGCTATATATTTTTTGATGCTAATGGCAGCAGCGGCAGAAGCTGTTCCAAACAAATGGTGCCCACAGGCATGGCCTGCGCGTTTTCCGTTGGAAACTTTATAACTCACCGCTTTTTGTGAAAGCCCGGGCAAAGCGTCATATTCCCCCAAGATGGCAATCACAGGACCTTTCCCATTGGAATACTCTGCTACAAAAGCGGTGGGTATTCCCGCCACTCCTTTCTCAATGGTAAAGCCTTCTTCTTGCAGGGTTTTTTGTAATAGCGCGCTACTTTGCTCTTCCTGATAGCCCATTTCGGCATAGTCCCAAATGGTGAGGGCTATTTTAGAAAACTTGGCTTCTTCTTTTTCTAAATTCGATAAGATTTGGTCGTGACTTTGTGCAAAGACCATAAGGCTGCACAAAAAACTCAGTCCGGTTAAAATGCTTTTCATGATACTGTTCTTTCCTCTAAATTAAGGAAATCAGTTCAAATGTTTTATAAGTATATTCCGGATGTAGGAATTTCAGGACTAAACTATACGCAATAAGGTTTAGTCGTTGTCGCTTACTTTTTCCTCAAGCTGTTCCACTCTTCGAAGCAACGAATCAATCATCTTTTGTTGGTCTTGAATGGCTTTCGTTAAAACAGGAACCAGTTTAGAATAGTCCACCATTTGCATTTGCTCACCATCTCGTTCACCGGTAACAGTGTAGGGAATAACCTCCTGAAGTTCGTGTGCTTTTACCCCATAACTTCTAGACTGTCCTTCTTTCCATTTGTAGTCATAGACCTTTATGGCGTTGATTAAGCTTAGCCCATCAAAGTTTTTGAAGTCCTCTTTGAGACGATAATCAGAAATTGTGTTATACGTTGTTCCAGAGGTAGTAACGTCTATATTCCCTCTTTCGGTGCCGCTGAGAATAAATTCGATAAAATTCCCTGGATCGTTGTCTTCAATATCTAAATATCCAAAGATATCGGTATCCCCATCACTGTTTATGCTCAACCTTTCAGCTCTTGTCCCACTAACTCGGGTTTGTATGCGGTAGCTTGAATCCCCATCGGTATCTGTCGAGACCCAGC
>WTJP01000077.1:0-4907 GCA_011526275.1 Candidatus Arcticimaribacter sp.
TAGTAATTCTTTCAAGAATCTAGATATTTTAGCTAAAACTTATGCCATGAAAAAATCATACTACCAACCCGAAGACCTCAAAAAATTTAGCGCCATAACCGAGTGGAATGAAACCCTTGGAAAAAAGTTTTTTGACTACTATGGCGAAGTATTCAAAGAAGGGCATTTAAGCGCTCGCGAGAAATCGCTCATTGCACTAGCGGTTTCTCATGTGGTACATTGTCCTTATTGTATCGATGCCTATACCAAAGATGGCCTAGAAAAGGGGATCGAAAAAGAAGAAATGATGGAAGCCGTTCATGTTGGTGCGGCGATCAAAAGCGGTGCGGTCTTGGTACACGGCGTACAAATGATGAATCGCCACGATCAATTAAGCATGTAATCATGGCTTCTAAATCGTTAAAAGCGCGAGCAAGTGAGCTCTCCAATACCCAGTATCAACTCGACCACTTATCCAATGGGATTTTTCAGGATGGCACCCTCCCCACCTTTAAAGATAAATTGAAGGAACATCAACTGGATGAAATTCGTCCCAAAGACTTGAGCATTCTTCAAATTAACATTGGTTATATGTGCAATCAAGTGTGTGCACACTGCCATGTAGACGCCGGTCCCGACCGCAAGGAAATGATGGATCGCCCCACCCTTGAAGCCTGCTTGAACGTCATGCGAAATCATAAAATCGAAACAGTAGATTTGACAGGAGGTGCCCCCGAAATGCATCCTGAGTTCCGATGGTTTGTAACCCAAATTCGCAATACAACTTCTGTAGAAGAAATCATTGTACGCTCGAACCTAACCATCATCATGGCAAATAAAAAATACCATGATCTACCCGATTTTTTCAAACAACATCAGGTGCATGTTATTTCCTCCCTCCCGTTTTACAAACGCAATAAAACCGACCGACAACGCGGGTCTGGAGTGTTCGACCAATCCATCGCTGCCTTAAAAAAATTGAATGCGGTGGGCTATGGACAAGCCGAAAGCTCGTTGGAATTAGATTTGGTTTACAACCCTTCAGGTGCATTTTTACCTGGAGACCAAGCTGCATTAGAAAGTGATTTCAAAAAGGCCTTGAAAGACGATTTCGACATTGTCTTTAATCAACTATTTACAATCACCAATCTGCCCATAAGTCGGTTTTTAGATTACCTGATTGCATCAGAAAATTATGAGGAATACATGCACACTTTAGTCGATGCCTTTAATCCCACTGCAGCAGAAAATGTGATGTGTACCAATACCCTCTCGGTGAGTTGGGACGGCTATTTATATGACTGTGACTTCAACCAAATGTTGGCCCTTAAAGTGGAGGGAGGAAAAGATCACATCAGCGACTTTGATATGGATAGCCTACAAAAGCGCAACATTCAACTATCGCAACACTGCTATGGCTGTACTGCTGGAGCAGGAAGCAGTTGCCAAGGAAGCATAGCCTAAAATGAAAAGCAACCTTCTCCTCGTATTTTGCAAAAACCCACAAAAAGGGAAGGTGAAAACCCGGTTGGCCAAAAGCATTGGCGACGACAAAGCGCTTTTGATCTACGAAAAACTTCTTGAAAAAACCGCTGTAGTGCTGAGTCAACTCAACTGCGATATTGCGCTCTACTATTCCGAAAACATTCCAGAGCAAGACTGTTTTAAACACCTAAAAGCAACTACAAAACAACAAGTGGGAGACGATTTAGGAAAACGCATGGCCAATGCTTTTCAAGCAGGTTTAAGCACCCACCAAAAGGTAGTGATTATTGGTACTGACCTTTGGACACTCGAAAGTCAAGACATCGAGAAGGCATTTGCTGCGTTAAACCAAAACACTGCAGTACTCGGCCCCGCTCAAGATGGAGGATATTACCTTTTGGGCTTAACGTACTTTATTCCCCGTCTTTTTGTAAACAAAGCTTGGGGTACAGGAGAGGTTTTAGAAAAAACAAAAAGTGATCTCCAAGGAGAAAAAGTATATTTATTGGACGAGAAAAACGATATTGACACCCACGAAGATTTACAACAACACCCTGATTTAGCAGCATGCATTCAAAAAAACAACAGCTAAAAGAAAGCGCAGCCTTCCTAAAAAACAAAGGCATTCAACCTCCCGATTTTGGAATCATTTTAGGCACCGGTTTAGGCGACTTGGTGCAAGAAATTGAAATAGAGATCGAAATCCCCTATGCCGATATCCCGCACTTCCCGAGCTCTACTATGGAGTTCCACCAAGCGCGCTTGCTCTACGGTATGCTTTCTGGCAGAAAAGTCGTAGTGTTTGAAGGACGTTTCCATGCCTATGAAGGATTGAGCTATTTTGAAATCACCTATCCCATTCGATTAATGCATGCCCTCGGGGTTAAAAAAGTAATCATTAGCAATGCAGCTGGCGCGATTAATTTAGACTACAAAAAAGGAGAAGTGATGCTCATTGAAGATCACATTAACCTTCAAGCTGGTTCTCCGCTTGCCGAAAAAGATAGTGAAAGCTTAGGCCCTCGTTTTGTGGACATGAGTTCGCCTTATTCCCCCTCACTTTGCCATCGTATCAAAGAAATTGCAAAAGAAAAAGCTATTTCGTTGCACAGCGGGATCTATGTAGCTGTAACAGGTCCACAATTGGAAACCAAGGCAGAATACCGTTATTTACGCTTAATTGGCGCAGATGCGGTGGGCATGTCCACCGTTCCAGAGGTTATTGTTGCCAATCAACTCGAGATGGAATGCATTGCTTTTTCTGTGCTCACCGATGAATGCGACCCCGATAATTTGAAACCTATCGACATTGAAGACATCATGGCTTCCGCCAAAAAAGCGGAACAGTCTTTGATTGTCTTGGTAAAAACCCTACTTTCCAATCAAGAAAAATAAAGCTATGAGCTATCTCGAAGTTACCAAAGACGTTTATAAAGAAGCAGCCCTCACCCCCGATGTTGGCTTGTGTTGCACCACTACCCCTATTTGGCAGTTCCCCGGTTTATCGATTCCCACCATTATGCAAGAAATGAACTATGGCTGTGGATCAACGGTACACCCCCGTGACTTGGTCAACAACCCAAAAATTCTTTATGTTGGTGTTGGCGGCGGAATGGAATTGTTGCAATTCGCCTATTTCTCGCGTCAAAAAAACGGGGTAATTGGTATCGACGTTGTCGATGAAATGCTGGAAGCCTCACGTAAGAATTTTAAAATTGCCGAAGAGCAAAACGATTGGTTCCAGTCCGATTTTGTCAACCTAAAAAAAGGAGATGCCTTGCATTTACCCGTTGAAGATGAAAGCATCGACGTTGCCGCGCAAAATTGCTTGTTCAATATTTTCAAAATGGAAGAATTGAAGCAAGCCTTGCAAGAAATGTATCGGGTATTGAAGCCTCACGGGCGTTTGGTCATGAGTGATCCCATTTGCGAGCAAGCCATGAACGACACCCTTAGGGAAGACGAAAGACTTCGCGCCCTTTGTCTTTCTGGTTCCATCCCTTTAAATGACTATGTTAAACTACTCACCGATGTTGGTTTTGGCACCATCGAAATTCGCGCTAAACGCCCTTATCGCCTTCTCTCCCCAGACCACTACCCTACCGATGAACTTATCTTTATCGAGAGTGTAGAGGTTTGTGCTATTAAAGACCCCATGCCCAGCGATGGCCCTTGTGTTTTCACAGGGAAAACCGCAATTTACTATGGCGATGAAGATTTTCTCGACGATAAAAAAGGGCATGTTTTACTGCAAAATCAACCTTTAGCTGTTTGCGATAAAACAGCCAACGCCCTAGCCCAATTGAACCGAAAAGACCTTTATATCACTGGCTCCACCTTCCATTATGACGGAGGGGGTTGCTGTTAAATCAATGCCCATGCGCCTACTTTATTTCTTTTTCTGCTTTTGTATTGCGACAACTGCAGTTGCACAAAAATCCATACACAGTCTTTGGACCACCGCCCTAAAAGAGCATGTGGATGATGACGGCCAGGTGAATTATGCCCAATGGAAAAAAGACACCACTTTGTTAGACGATTATATCGCTAGTCTAGAAGAAAATCCACCGGCTGAGTATTGGAGTAAAAACGATTCTTTGGCCTATTTCATCAATGCCTATAATGCGGTTACCGTAAAATTAATTCTCGATCATTACCCCTTAAAGAGTATTCGGAATTTGGTTACCCCTTGGCGTTTCAAACGGTTTACTTTGGCGGGAAAGAAAATCTCTCTCAATCACATTGAGCATCAAATCTTACGCAAAATGGGAGAAGCACGCATTCACTTTGCCATCAATTGCGCCTCGGCCTCCTGTCCTAAATTACTGAATACCGCCTTTTATGCCCACAGCATGGAAGAACAACTGGAAGCAGCGACCCGCGATTTTATAAACGACCCCATTCGCAATCAAATCAAGCAAAAAGAAATGGCAGTCTCGCGGATTTTTCAATGGTTTGCAGGCGATTTTGGGAGCAAAAAAGAACGTCACGCTTTCCTGCGTAAGTACGCTTCCATCGCGGTGAATGAGAATGCTAAGGTTCGCTTTTTAAATTATGATTGGCAACTCAACGAATAAAGAAGGAGTAAGTGTCATCATTCCATTGCTCAACGAAGAAAGCTTTGTCGAGCGTTGTATTACCATTTTACAAGAGCGAATTGAAGAGAAAACGACCGAAGTGATTTTTGTCGATGGCGGCAGTACAGATCAAAGTGTTTCGCTTTTAGCATCTTCCCCCTTTAAACTAATCATAAGTACAGCAGGACGCGCGGTTCAAATGAACAGAGGAGCAAAAGAAGCCCGTAATCCCATCTTGTACTTTTTACATATCGACAGTGTTCCTCCTTTGGGTTTTGATCGGATCATTAATGAAGAAATAAAAAAAGGAACAACGGCAGGCTGTTTTCAGATGCGATTTGACCATCAGCACTGGGCGCTTCAACT
>WTJP01000077.1:5007-8695 GCA_011526275.1 Candidatus Arcticimaribacter sp.
CTTGGCACTTCACCTACACGTTTACAGCGCTTCTACAAACGGTACATCCAATAACCTTCCGTCATTCAAACCACAAATAGTAGGGCGTAAAGACAATCACCCAAAACAAGCAAGTGGTAACGAAGAAAATAATCAGAAAGCCCGCAATGGAAAAGAAACCGGTAGCCCCTTTAAAATAAGGATAGAAATGACGTAAAAACAAGAGGGAACACAGTCCCGTTAAGCAAAGAAAAAATAAAAACATAAGCGTATGGTTTAGGAGGTTAATAGGCAAGTAGAAATGAGGTCGTTTTGAATGAAGTTCCAACTGCGCACACATTCGACATAGATTTCTTGGGCTTGCGGAAAGGAAGAAAAATCTCCCTGTTCCACGAGCAAGAGGACACCAATTTCGTGGTGTTGCAAGACAAAACGAAGTTCAGAGACATGGCCATTTAAAATTTTTCGCTGGTGAAAAATTTTAAACCGCAAACACTCATAGGGGTTGTACTCGAGTAATTCACCCTGCACATGCGTTGTTTTAGTGCCGTCTTTGTGCACTTCTTCCCAATTGGCAGGACTGCCAATACCCCAATTGCAATGCAAGCGGCAATTGTACATGTATTTTTGTGTCAACTCTGGTAAGGTCAAGGCCTTCCAAACGTTTTCGCGAGAAGTATTCAACGGAATTTCCAGTCGCGCCCATAGTGGTTCTTTCATCCATTTCGATTTAGGACCGTCAACGGATTAGCGCATAATAAGCAGGCAAAATCACGTCTCGGGTAAGATTAGGTTCCACTAATTTACGTTTTTTTTGAAAAAGAATGAAATCCCGTACCTTTAAGTCAAAGTAAATACTGATGTCCCAGACTCCCATTGTGATTATTGGCAACGGAATTGCAGGCACCACTTTGGCTAGGCAATTGCGTAAACGAAGCGACCAACCCATCTTGATTATTTCGAAAGAAAGCGACTACTTTTTTTCTCGCACCGCTTTGATGTATGTCTATATGGGTCACCTCACTTGGGATCAACTCGAACCCTATGAGCGGGGATTCTGGAAGAAAAATAAAATTGATTTACTGCGCGCTGAAGTGGTGAATATTCATCACGAGCAAAAAATCGTTGAGCTGCATGATGGCAATGGTATTCGGTATGATCGCTTGGTCATCGCAACAGGTTCTACACCCAATAGATTTGGGTGGAAAGGGCAGGATCTCCAAGGTGTACAAGGCCTATACAGCAAGCAAGATTTAGAGCAGCTAGAAGCGCAAAGCTCCACCATTCAACAAGCGGTCATAGTGGGAGGAGGACTCATTGGAATTGAATTGGCTGAAATGCTCCACTCCCGTGGAATTGAGGTCACATTTTTGGTGCGGGAACAGCACTTTTGGAATAATGTCATTGCAGATAGTGAAAGTCGAATGATCGAACAACACATGCAAGAATACGGGATTGATTTACGCCTAGCTACAAGTCTAAAGGAAATTTGTGGCGATGAAAACGGTAAAGTAGAAGCGATTATCACGGAAGAAGGTGAACGCATTGCTTGCCAATTTGTTGGCTTGACTGCTGGGGTTCGCCCCAATGTCGATTTTTTAAGCCAAACAGCGCTTGAAATCAACCGTGGGATCGTAGTAGATGAATTCCTACAAACCAACTTAACCGATGTTTACGCCATTGGCGACTGTGCTGAACTACGCCAACCTCAACCGCATCGACGCGCAATTGAAGCCGTGTGGTATGTTGGCCGGATGATGGGAGAAACTTTAGCTTTAAGCCTAAGCGGTCACAAAACCCCTTACGCACCCAGTCATTGGTTCAACAGCGCTAAGTTCTTCGATCTTGAATATCAAACCTACGGGAATATTTCGCCAACACCCCATGAAAATGAAGCTCACTTTTTATGGCAACATCCAGAAAAAATGCTTTCCATACGGCTTGCATATCACCCTAAAACAGAACAGTTTTTGGGCATCAACAGCTTTGGGATTCGCCTTCGACACGCTTGTTTTGAACAATGGCTCAATGAAGAGGTGAGTTGCTCAAATGTGATTACTCGTTTGGCAGAAGCCAACTTTGATCCTGAATTTTATTCCCACTACGAAAAAAACATACAAAACGCATGGCAGGCACAACACAAATAAATCAAACTTTAGGAAAGAACAGTGGACTCGTTTTGGGACTACTTGGCCTAGCGCTTTTGTTTCTTCCTTTTTTCAATGCAGGTTTCGCACATTCAACTACGGGGCTAGTGCTAAGCCTATCGCTCATTTCGGTGGGTACGGTCTTGTACAGCGACTTTCTCTACCGCAAACTACCCGCTGGAATAAAAAATAATGGGGTGTGGTTCGACGGACTTTCCTCTCGGGGAATCTTGGGTTGGTTTGTCGCCTTGGCCCTAACCGGTTTTTATATCGCTCTTTACTTCTACCCAGCCACTTTGGGTTACCACAGCGAAGGCAATACAGGCTTGGTCGCCTTTTTTGACCCATTGAGTAAAATGCTGAACGGCAATGCGGCTACCCAATGGTTTGTCTATGGTGCGCTTTACACCCTTGCCATTTTGCTCTTTGGCGTCAAATTCATCTACAAATACCGCCACAACCGTTACCAAATTATTCGCACCCTTTCGGTCATGTTCTTTCAGTTGGGCTTTGCTTTTTTAATCCCTGAATTACTCGCTCTTTTTCACCCAGATACGCCCTATTTCGCAAAAGATTTAAAGAATATGTGGCCGCTGAACTACTACTTTTTTGAGTCGTGGCACCTTAAAAACATGTTAAATGGTGGTGGTTTGGGACTTTTTATGCTTTTCTCGGGCTTAGCCATGATCTTCGTGGTTTCCCCTGTTTTGACCTATTTGTATGGAAAACGATGGTATTGCTCTTGGGTGTGTGGTTGCGGTGCACTAGCTGAAACAGCTGGAGATCCTTTCCGACAATTATCAAGTAAAAAAATAAGTGTGTGGAAATTGGAACGTTGGTCGATTCACGCGGTTTTGGTTTTTGTGTTTTTAACCACCATCGCCGTGATCTGGTCCTTTTTATCCAGCAACCCCAACTTGACTTCTTTTTCACGGGAAACCTTCGTCATAGGGACAGTACTTTTTTTACTGTTACTCATGGGGGTCATCTACTATTACAAGCGACATGAACTCGATAAAGATGCACTCTACAGCTTTCTCTCCATAGGGATCATTATTGTTGGAACGCTTTGCATTCAGGCTTTTTCAGGGGAGAAACACATTTTGTTTGTCAAAAGCTATACGCTAACGAAATGGTACGGTTTTGGAATAGGCGCAGCCTTTTCAGGTGTTCTTGGGGTGGGCTTTTACCCTTTGTTGGGAAGTCGCGTTTGGTGTCGTTTTGGTTGTCCAATGGCGGCTATTCTAGGTTTGCAACAACGCCTACTTTCCCGTTTTCGCATTACCACCAATGGGGGACAATGCATTTCATGCGGTAACTGCTCGGCCTATTGTGAAATGGGTATCGACGTGCGTGCCTATGCGCAAAAAGGACAAAATATCGTGCGTTCGTCTTGTGTAGGATGTGGCATTTGTTCCGCTGTATGTCCGCGTGGGGTGCTCAAGCTAGAAAATGGAGCAGTAGAAGGACGAACAAATGAACCTGAATTTCCGCTCGGAAATATGCGCTAAACTGTATCTTCGGCTAAAATAATTTTTCATGACCCGCATTAGTGTTGTCAT
>WTJP01000077.1:8795-28361 GCA_011526275.1 Candidatus Arcticimaribacter sp.
CTAAACTGTATCTTCGGCTAAAATAATTTTTCATGACCCGCATTAGTGTTGTCATTCCCGCCTATAATGAAGAAGAAGCTATTTCCAAGGTAATCGCAGAAATCCCTTCTACTGTTCATGAGGTGGTGGTAGTCAATAACAATTCAACCGATGCTACTGTAGCTGTTGCTAAAGCTGCAGGTGCTACCGTTTTGAGTGAAAACCGCAAAGGCTACGGTTATGCTTGTTTAAAGGGGCTTGACTACTTAAGAAAAAACGACACCCCCGATATTGTGGTCTTTCTCGATGGCGATTACTCTGACCATCCCGAAGAACTGACTCAACTAGTAGAGCCCATCGCATCCAACAAAGTAGATTTTGTTGTGGGAGCACGGGTGAGAGAAAAAAGAGAACAAGGCTCCTTAACCCCACAGCAAGTTTTTGGAAATGGCCTAGCGTGTTTTTTAATGCGTGTGCTCTTTAATTCGCGTTTTACCGACCTCGGACCTTTCCGTGCTATTCGTTGGACGACCCTCGAAAAGCTCAATATGGGAGATAAAACATATGGTTGGACCGTAGAAATGCAACTCAAAGTATTGCGTCAAAAAATTCCCTATCTAGAAATTCCTGTCTCTTACAAGAAAAGAATTGGCGTGTCAAAGGTTTCAGGTACAGTAAAAGGAACTATATTTGCAGGAATGAAAATTATTGGGTGGATTTTCAAGCACTATTTATCCTAAAACGACAGTTATGGAACATTTTTGGTTAAACATTTCCTTCCTTGTGATGGGACTGTACGCCTTCTCCCTATTGCTCGTTTTCTTTTACAGTTTAGCGCAACTTCATTTGTTGTTCAACTACAAAAAAGCGCAAAACAACAAACCCGAACTCACTCCGCTCGACGTTTCCGACATTGAAAAAGTTCCTTACGTCACCATTCAATTACCGGTATTCAATGAGCTCTATGTAATGGAGCGCTTGCTTCGCTGCATTAATGAGATAGAATACCCTAGAGAGCGACTAGAAATACAAGTCCTCGACGATTCGACCGATGAGTCGGTTGAACTCACCCAGTCTATTGTTCAAGAACTCCAAAAAGGAGGGCTAGACATCGTGCAAATTCGTCGTGAAGACCGTGTGGGCTTTAAGGCGGGGGCACTTAAAGAAGGGTTAAAAACTGCCAAAGGAGAATTTGTCGCCATTTTCGATGCCGACTTCCTCCCGCGTCCCGACTGGCTACTCAAAACTGTTCCTCATTTCGACCGACCCGATATTGGGGTTGTTCAAACCCGTTGGGAGCACCTCAACCACGATTATTCGGTCTTGACCAAAGTACAAGCCTTTGCTCTCGACGCGCATTTTACTTTGGAACAAGTAGGGCGAAACTCCGAAGGGCATTTCATTAATTTTAATGGAACTGCTGGAATTTGGCGTAAAGCAACCATTATCGATGCGGGGAATTGGGAAGGAGATACGCTCACCGAGGATCTTGACTTAAGTTACCGCGCCCAATTGAAAAATTGGAAATTTAAATACCTCGAAGATGTACACACCCCCTCGGAACTTCCCGTGGTAATGAGTGCCATTCGCTCCCAACAATTCCGTTGGAATAAAGGAGGAGCCGAGAATTATCAAAAAATGATCAAGCGTGTAATGGACAAGGAAGACCTTCCTTTGATGACGCGTTTCCACTCGGTGCTTCACCTCCTCAACAGCACCATGTTCTTAAATGTCTTGGTTGTTGGTTTTTTAAGCATCCCCATGCTGTACATTAAAAACGAATGGGGCCACTTGGCTTGGTTCTTCAAAGTCTCTTCTCTATTCATTGTGAGCACAATGATTTTCTTTTATTGTTATTGGGAATTGTACCGCCGTCAATACGGCAGCGGGATCGTACAATTTTTTGAATATACCCGTACTTTTTTCACGTTCTACACGGTGGCCATGGGCTTTTCTTTCCATAATGCTTTAGCGGTTTTGGAAGGGCATCGAGGCAAACGAAGTGAGTTTGTCCGCACCCCCAAATTCAATATTCAAACCCTGAAAGATTCCTGGAAAAACAACAAATACATTCCTAAAAAAGTGCACAAAAACACCATAGTCGAGGGGCTGCTCTCGCTCTATTTCCTCTTTGGAATGTACAGTGCCTTTGTGGTGGGAAAAGAAGGTGATTTTGGTCTCTTCCCCTTCCACCTTCTCTTATTTCTAGGCTTCGGCTTTATCTTTGTGAGTTCGTTTAGAACCCAAGGATAATGAATTTCCAAAACTTCGCTTGGCGTCGGCTTGCCCTATTTTTTCTACTCGTCCTTTGTTATGTCCTGCTCATGCATACCGCTCGAGAAGAAAGCAATCAATTACTCTTACTTTATTTTAGCGCTTGTGGACTGAGTTACTTCCTCATTCAACACAGCTCTCTGCAACAAATACTGTATCAGGGCATCTTAGTTCGGTTTTTATTTATCGGGGTTCTCCCATGGTTGTCGCAAGATTTTTATCGCTTTGTTTGGGACGGACTACTCCTGTATAATCAGCTTAATCCCTATACCTATACGCCAGACCAATTAATGCAATTGGAACAGCTCTTCAATCCCACCTTAAAATCTACTTTGTGGGAAGGTATGGGTACTTTAAGCGCCGGGCATTTTTCAAATTATCCCCCCATCAATCAGCTGGGGTTTTTGTTTGCAGTGGCCTGGTCGCCCGGTCATCTTTTAAGCAGTGTAATTGCTATGCGGCTTTTGCTTATTACTGCCGATGTTGGCGTATTCTTCTTAGGGAAAAATCTCCTTGCCCAATTTCAACTCCCAGAAAAAAGAATGGGTTGGTATTTTCTCAACCCACTTGTCCTTGTGGAGTTAACGGGCAACCTTCATTGGGAAGGGGTCTTGCTCTTCTTCTTTGCCCTAGGCTGTTGGTGGTACTTTAATCAGAAAAAAATGTTTGCCGCTGTTGCCTTTGCCCTTTCTGTTGCCACTAAACTTATTCCCCTACTCATTTTACCCGTTTTTGCTCGCTTTCATCCCCTAAAAAAGAGCATTCGCATGGGACTGCTTGGGGGAAGCGCTGTAGCACTCCTTTTTCTTCCGTTCTTTTGGTCGCTTGGTTTCGAAAACTACTTGGCCACCATTCAATTGTGGTTCAAGAATTTTGAGTTCAACGGAAGTTTGTACTACATCGTTCGCTGGATAGGCTATCAAATAAAAGGGTATAATATTATTCGACAATGGGGTGCATTTTCCCCCTATCTAGTGCTGCTTATTGTAGGGTATTTTAGTTTTTGGCGTAAAAAAACACAACCAAAGGAGTTGTTTTCAGCCATGCTATTGCTGCTGAGTTGTTACTACTTTATGGCGTCTATAGTGCATCCATGGTATGTAGTGCCATTGGTTTTTTTAAGCCTCTTCAGTTCCTACAGCTATGCCGTGGTTTGGAGTGGTTTGGTTTTCTTAAGTTACGTTACCTATGCCGATCCAAATTTTCAAGAGAACTTTGTGTTGGTTGGTCTCGAATACTGTGTGGTTTGGGCAGTTTTATTTTATGAGCTAAAGAAAAAGCAGCCGCTACTTCAGCATTTTTAACAGATTAATTTCTTGCTCGCCTAGATGACGCCATCTTCCACGAGGTAAATCTTTCTTTGTTAGATGCGCATAGGTGACCAAATCGAGTTGTTCAATGGTATAGCCCACCGCATCGAAAATTTGGTGCACGGCTTTGTAGGTTTGGTCGTGAATTTCAATCCCTACCACCCGTTTGGGTTCTCCGTGAATAAAGCTGATTTCCTGAACTTCCAATTTTTTGTTCCGTTCAACAGCAATCCCCTTTTTTATCTTTTCGAGGGCCTCGCTGCTCAAGTTTTTATCTAATACCACTTGATAAATCTTCTTTACCCGCGTCGAAAGACTTCTCAATTTAGCGGTCATTTCTTGGTCGTTGGTGAACAACAATAAACCTGTGGAAGAACGATCCATAGCATGAACAGGATCGATACGGAAAGGAACTGCGCGATCGATCAATTCTAGAACGTCTTTTTTGTAATTCCCTTTTTTTACTGCGGCTAAAAACCCCTTGGGCTTATTGAGCAATACATAGGTGGGTTTGTCTGAATTAATGCGTTGACCATCGAAGCGAACATCGTCTCCTGGCTGTACTTGGTAGCCCATTTCTGTAACGATTTTCCCGTTTACTTTAACCGTTCCAAGGCCAATGTGCATATCGGCTTCTCTTCGGGAGCATAGGCCAGAGTTGGCAATAAATTTATTGAGTCGAATGCTATTTTTCTTCGCCATTATCGTTGATGTTTAGTGTGCTTTGACGTGTTCTATTTAAGGTGAGTTGGGTGACATCAGGACGGGAATAATGCCCAACAGGGTCAAAATTTTGTCGTTCTTGATACACCCTGTCCAAACTGAGCTCTTGATAAAAGATGCCTTCTTTATCGCAAATGGGTTCTACCAGCCATTCCCCATCGGGACCAGCTATCGCCGAACCACCGTTGGCCATAACTGCTGGTGCATTGGCAAGAAGCTCTTCCAAGTGAGGGGTGTTTTCGGGGAAATCACTTTTCCGCATTAAGCTGGAAACCGAGACAACGTAAGAGCGTGATTCACGTGCGATAAAACGCGTAATATCTTTGGTGTTGTGTTCTCCTCCCGGCCAAACGGCTATGTGTAGATTTTCGCCTTGCCCGTAGAGTGCTGCACGGGGTAACGGCATCCAATTTTCCCAACAATTAAGTCCCCCAAGCGTAAAGCCGTTTAAAGGATGTACTTGTAAACCGTGACCATCGCCGGGTGCCCAAGTGAGTCGTTCATCATAGGTGGGTTGCAACTTTCGATGTACCGATTGAATTCGCCCGCTTTTATCGATGTACACCAAGGAACAATACAGGCTGTGCCCTCCCCTATCCTGCGCACGTTCAATAATACCTAAATACAAAGCGAGTTGCAATTGTTTCGCTAGAACGCAAACTGCATCGAGCTCTCCTGCTTCAATTTGAATGGCGTTTTGTGCATAGTGCGCATGCAAGGTCTTGTTAATGGGTAGATCCCACTTTGCCCCTTCTGTTAAGGCCAACCAAAAAGGATAGCCCGGAAGAAAGCCTTCCCCAAAAACCAGTAAATCGGTTTGTACTTGGGCCGCTTCATGCATGGCTGCTTTTACTTTTTCTAAAGTAGCTGTGCGATCTAACCAGACGGGCGCCAATTGTGCCATGCCCACCTTTATGTTTCCACTCATTTTATCTAGCTTAAAGGGTATAGCGCACGAATACAATACTGGCCACACCAGCAAGAATCAATAGCTTTAACCCATTGTGGAGCCAAAGATACAGCTTTTGCGACTGCGCGTACCACAAGACAAGAACGAATAACAGTAGCGTGGGTACACAAAAAAGGAAATAATAATACATCCCGCCCAATTGATCTTTTTGAGCCAGTAAAAGCGCTACTACCGCAAGCGCCATAAAACTTAGAAAACTTAAAATATACTTGGTGGAACGTTCCCCAAAAACCACAGCTGTCGTTTGATACCCACGCACCCAATCGCCTTTAAAGTTCTGCAGGTCTTTAACGACATCGCGAATCAGGATAATTAAGAACAAATAACTAGCGTGATAAAGCACCCAAGTAGAGAGATTATTAAAATAGAGCCCCATGGCAAAAAAGGGAGTAATGGCCAGTAGAGCTGCGAAGACATTGCTGGCCCAAAAAGTTCTTTTTAAGACATGACTGTAGAGCCACATTCCACCTATGTAGGCCACAAAAAAAAGACAAGCCCGCGGGCTTACCACGAGTGAAAAAAGCAAACTCAAAAAATTGAAGAGGGCATAGAAGCCCAACTGTTGCTTGGGTTGAATGAGTTGGTTCAGCAAATATTGTTGCGGCCGGTTAATGCGATCTTTCTCTGCATCGTAGAAGTTGTTGATGAGATATCCACCTGCAATCGCCAAAGAAGAGGCTAGAACCAATAGGAACAAACGATAATCGAGGAGATGCTCAGCCCAGCCACGCTGAGGTGCTAGGATGTAGCGGGCACTCAAATACTGTGCAATGACCAAAACCAATATGGTGTAGCCACGTGTTGAGGAAAATATAGATAAGAGCGGAAGAAAAATAGCGGTACGTTTTGACTTGGGGAAAAGCCGCATGCTTTAGAAGTTATAGACCACTTGCAAAGGATATCCTTTCAAGGCTGCTTGCGCCTTTTCAAAATCTTCGGTAAAACCGAGGATGTAACCTCCACCGCCAGAACCGCATAACTTTAAATAATAAGCATTGGTTTCCAGTCCTTTTTTCCACAAGCTGTGGAATTGCGAAGGAATCATGGGCTTAAAATTATTCAAGACCAATTGCGAAAGCTTTTTGGTATGGGTAAACAGGGAACTTAGGTTTCCACTTAAGAAATCCTCCACACATTGATCGGTATAGCGAATAAATTCTTCTTTCATCATCATGCGGAAGGGCTCTTGCTCCATGTTCTTGAGAAAAAGAGAAACCATGGGGGCTGTTTCTCCTACAATTCCACTATCCAATAAAAAGACAGCGCCCTTTCCTTCAGGGTTTTGAGAGGGAATCCCCGTGGGTTCGACCTTGTCTTTTGAGTGGATGAGAATGGGTAAACTCAAATAACTATTCAAAGGATCTAAGCCAGAAGAGTTTCCGTGAAAAAAAGATTCCATGGCGGAAAAAATTCCTTTTAAGCTTTGTAGCTTTTCTTTGGTGAGATTTTCCAAGACAGTGATTTTATCATGGGCATATTGATCGTAAATCGCAGCTACCAAAGCACCGCTACTCCCCACGCCATAACCTTGGGGAATACTGCTATCAAAATACATTTTTTGTGCCAGGTCCTTTTCCAAAGCCTCCCAATCAAAACGCACCGTAGTTTCAGGGAGCGTTTTAAGGTACTCGGCGAAAGCCAGGAGTTTTTGGTGGGAATCTTCGAAACTGCCTGTGGCATTCAACTTTAACGCCCCACGATAAAAATTATAAGGAATTGAAAGCCCTTTGGAGTCTTTTATGATTCCATATTCTCCAAAGAGTAGGATTTTAGCGTAAAACAATGGACCTTTCATAGCAATTCAAAATTACAACTTTTTGGCACCAGTACCAACTTGATCTTCAATGTATTGTCCGTTCTCGCATAGCGATACCAACTCCGTCTTAATAAAAGAAAGAATGGCCGCTTTGTGTGTTTCAGGATAAAGCAAATGCACATTGGCCCCAGCGTCGAGGGTAAAGCACAAGGGGAGTTTAGTGTCGGCACGAAAATCCCACAGCTTGTTCAACACCGCAAGCGTATTGGGTTGCATCAAGACAAAATAGGGGTTTGAAGCCATCATCAAGGCGTGCAACGTCAAAGCTTCCAATTCAACCAAGGACATAAAATCATCGAGATTCCCCTCAGCCATAATATGCAGCAAGCGTTCTACATGTTGGTGCGCTTGTTCAAATCTTGTTTTGGCATAAGGGTGGTTTTCCATCAACTGATGCCCTAAGGTACTACTCACCTTTTTTTGTCCTTTGTCGATGATGAGGATGGTATCTTGATAGGTTGTAAACACGGGATGAATACTCTCTTGAATCATCGAACCAAAAGCTTGTGAACTTCCAGCGATGGCGGTCGTTTCTCCCCAAGACATCATGGGTCCTTGAATGGATCGAGCAGCGCTACCAGAGCCTAAACGCGCTAGAAAAGAAGCTTTCTTATTGAATTGTGCAGGGTCGGTCAATCCACCTGCTTGTTGCTCAATACTCAGTAAAGCCAATGCCAAAGCACTCATGCTAGAAGCAGAAGAAGCAATCCCACTACTGTGGGGGAAAGAATTCGACGATTCAATGGTCAATTCATGGTTCAATAAATAGGGACAATAGTCCACTATACGTTCAAAAAACGCCTCCATTTTAGGGTGAAATGCCGGTGCCTCTTCTCCTTCGAAACGAAAGGAAAACGAAAAACCATTTTGTCCTTCTTTAGGCGCAAAAGCCAAAGCAGTGGTAGTCAGACAATTCGACAAGGTGAAACTCAACGATGGGTTTTGAGGAAATTGTTGTCCGTATTTTCCCCAATATTTCACCAAAGCAATATTGGAGGGAGAGGCCCAGCTCACTTTTCCACTGATGGGAGAAAAAGCCGGAGCCGTAAATTCTTTTTCAAAGCTCATGGGTTAAAGATAGTACATTCCCTTTCATTCAATACCGAAAAATATTTTATTACTTTGGTAGTAATGAAAATCAACAAAGCCTTTATCGTAGGAAGTGTAATTGCAGTTAGCCTGTGCCTTTTGGTTGGTGGCGTTTCTGGCTACATTACCCGCATGGCTATTCCCGTTTGGTACGCAGGCTTGGAGAAACCTTTTTTTACTCCACCCAATGGCTTGTTTGCTCCGGTGTGGACCACGCTTTACATTTTAATGGGGATTGCTGCAGGAGGGGTGTGGGCCAAGGGCCTTCATCATCGTTGGGTAAAAACAGCGCTGTATCATTTTGCCGCTCAGCTTGTAGTCAATGCCTTGTGGACCTTAGCTTTTTTTGGCTTAAAGCGCCCCGAACTTGGATTAGTCGTTATCATCACACTACTGGTATTGATCGAACGCTGCATTCATTGGTTTAAAATTGTAAACCGCACCACGGCCTTCTTACTCTATCCTTATTTTGCTTGGGTACTCTTTGCTACCTTTTTAAATGCAGGAATCGTTTACCTAAATCAATAATTTATTCCGGATAAACGCGCTCGGGGAAATCAGTGATGATGGCATCTACTCCAAGGCGTTTCATTTCTTCAATGTCTGCAGGTTCATTGATGGTCCAAGGATATATTTTCAATCCCGCTGCGTGGATTTTACGCACGTTTTTTTCATTCAAACTTCTAAAGTTCGGATTGATGGCAAAAGCATTGAGTTTTTGGGCGATTGGAATCGCATCGACAGGGTCATCTTCGGTTAAAACGGCTATGGCTACTTCCTGGGTGGCAGCGTAAAACAACTCCAATTCATTCCAATCAAAACTAGAAATAAATACCTCTTCTGGTTTTAAGGTTCCCGCTTTAAAATAGGTATCCAGCAAGGCAGCTGTGGGAGCTGCCGTGCGGGTACCTTTAAGTTCAATATTCAATACCGTTGTTCCAGCAGTGAGTTCTAAAACTTCATTTAGGGCGGGAATAGGTTCTCTGCCCAAAACGGTAATTTTTTGGATGGAATCCAAGCTTAACTCCTCGATATAGCCTGTGGCATCGGTGAGTTTTTCTAGGGTTTTATCGTGAAAAACGACCAACTCCCCTGATGCACATAAAAAGACGTCAATTTCAATCCCATCGACCCCTAGTTCTAGGGCTTTTTTAACCGAAGCTACGGTGTTTTCGGCCACGTGACCACGTGCACCACGATGCCCAATAACCAAAGGCTTAGTGGTAGTAGTACAGGATGTCGTGGCGAGTATCATCAAAAGGAAAAAGGTGTTTTTCATTTGTTTATTTTTTTAGGATCCAGAATTCCCATGGCTTCATTCGGTACTCATAGGAGAAAGATAAACGCTTGGGTTTTTCATCAAAAAAGCGTTTAAACTCGCCATTGTAGGGAGAAGTGAATCCAATGTGATCTTTCGACATATTGGCGATAAAGACAATGGTATCGCCTGCTTTCGAGCGTTCAAAAGCGAGCACTTTATCTTCCAAGGAGGTGGCGATAGGGGTGAACTTCCCTGCTTCTGCACCTGCATTCAAGGCGGGATGGGTTCGCTTTAATTCTCCAAGTTGTTTCAATAGTTGGAACGTTTCCCCAGCAACGCGTGGGAAGGAATCTTTTTCAAAAAAGAGAAGGCGTTTGTTTAAATCGTATTCCACTCCACTGTAAAGGAAAGGTAATCCAGGAGCTGCATAATTGAGCGCCATCATGGCGTGGGCTGCATCTCCATAAAGTTCGTCCACAGTTCCTGCCCAAGCATTTTCATCGTGCGAGCTCACAAAGTTGAGCAGCAAATGCGAAGGATCGTGTTTTAAGATAAAATTCTCGCGATGCGCTGCATAGTCTTTCACTGTTTTGTGACCGTGAACGATGTCTTTGGTTAGGTGATGCCCAGGAAAGTCATAGGAAGCGTTAAAGTTTGCCAAATGCTCCATCCCGCCGGGGTGGTTCGCATCGGTTTCTCCCAAAAGGAAAACAGGCTTAATTTCACGCATGGCCGCAAAAGTATCTTCATAAAAATCCATGGGCACAGCATAGGCTTGATCGACACGATAGCCGTCGATATCTACTTCTTTAATCCAGTACAGCATGGCTTCTTTCATCGCTGCACGCATGGTAGGCTGGTCGTAATCTAAATCGGCAACATCGGTCCAACCAAAGGACTCTCCCGTGCGGGGGTCGATAGGATCAATGATCTCTCCTGCTTCGTTTTTCAAATAATATTCTGGATGTTGCTCAATCCAAACATGATCCCAACCCGTGTGCCCCGGCACCCAATCAAAAATAACGTACATGCCTAAGGCGTGCGCTTGCTCCACTAAGGCCTTTAAATCTTCTAAGGTTCCATATTCTGGATTTACGCCTTTGTAATCGGAAACGGCGTAATAGCTCCCTAAAGGACCTTTACTCTTTGTCGTAGAGATGGGGTAGGTAGGCATTAGCCACAAGATGTTTACCCCCAACTCTTTTACTTTGGGTAACTCTTTAGCGAAGGCGTTAAAAGTTCCTTCGTTGGTGAATTGTCGAATATTGACTTCGTATAAAATCCCTTGGGCCATGTCTTGTGCCGTGATTGGGGTCATGGGTTTAACCTCAACCGAGGATTCTTTTTGGGGCTCATGGCAAGCGATTATGCTCAATGCCAGACTAAAAATTAGGAGTTTTTTCATTTTTGGTTTTTTGTCTAAAAAACCAAATATATAGAAAAGAAGTTAATCTTCTTCAGGCGCCAATTCTACTTGCAATCCTTCTAAATCTTCCGTGATAGGGATTTGACAGCCCAAGCGGCTACTTTCACGTACATGAAAGGCTTCAGCAAGCATGGCTTCTTCATCGTCAGAACGTTCTCCCAAGGGATGATCCGAGAGTACGTAGCACTGGCAAGAAGCACAAAGTGCCATCCCGCCACATGTTCCTTCTACCGGTAATTCATGGGCTTTACAAACCTCCATTAGGTTCATGTTCATATCGGTTGGGGCTTCCAGTTCGTGTGTAATTCCCTCGCGATCGGTAACTGAGATTATAATATCACTCATTGTTTATTTTAAACTTCTAAATTGATGACTTCTTCGATTTGCGGAGCGTGCTTTTTGATGGTCATTTCAACCCCAGACTTCAGGGTCATTTGATTTACAGAACATCCGGCACAGGCACCTTGTAATTGCACCTTAACTATTTTATCATCCTCGATGTCGATCAAAGAGATATCTCCTCCATCGGCAGCCAAGAAGGGACGAATTTCTTCTAAAGCAGTCAATACTTTTTCTCTTAATTCCATGGGTTTATTTTTTTACAGCAGAGCAGCCTGCCATGGTAGTGATTTTTACCGCTTGGGTGGGTGGCAAATGGTCATTTCGCTTAACCAGTTCTTCCACCGCATTTCGCGTAATGACTTCAAACGCTTCACTTACTTGCGTCTTGTCTTGCAATGCTGCTGGACGCCCAACGTCGCCAGCCTCACGAATAGTTTGCACTATAGGCACCTCTCCTAAAAAGGGGACTTGCTTGTCTTCTGCTAAATTTTTTGCTCCCTCACGGCCAAAAAGATAGTATTTGTTATTGGGTAATTCTTCTGGAGTGAAATACGCCATATTCTCTACGATTCCCAAAACAGGGACGTTAATATTGTCCTGCTGGAACATTGCAATTCCTTTTTTCGCATCGGCTAAGGCAATGTTTTGCGGGGTGGAAACAACCACAGCTCCATTAATCGGTAAAGACTGGACAATGCTTAAATGAATATCACCTGTCCCTGGAGGTAGATCGATCAGTAAAAAATCGAGCTGCCCCCACGCAGCGTCAAAAATCATTTGATTGAGCGCCTTGGCTGCCATGGGTCCACGCCAAATCACCGCTTGATCGGGCTGCGTGAAAAAGCCAATCGACAATACCTTTACGCCATAGTTTTCAATCGGCTCCATTTTGGATGCTCCATCGACATTCACCGATAGCGGACGAGCTCCTTCCATGTCGAGCATGGTCGGAATAGATGGCCCATAGATATCGGCATCTAACACCCCAACATTAAAGCCCATTTTGGCAAGGGTTACCGCTAGGTTAGCCGTAACGGTAGATTTTCCTACCCCACCTTTACCCGATGAAATCGCAACAATATTGTCGATTCCCGGGATGGGTTGCCCTTTGATAGGCTCGCTTTTCGGGGGAGCTTGAATGGTAATATTCGTCTTGATTTTAGCTTTGGGATGCACCTCCTTGTGGATGCATTTTAATATCTCAACTTCCAGTTTCTTACGGGCTTGTAAACTGGGATTTTGCAAGGTTAAATCGATGACAACTTCATCACCAAAAACGACGATGTTCTTTACGGCACCACTTTCCATCAACGGTTTTCCCTCCCCGGGAAGGGTGATGGTTCTTAAAGCTGCTTGAATGTCTTGTTTACTTAGGGTCATTCGCTTTTTTAAACTGATTCTAAATTGCAAATATACAGGGAAGAAAGGGACTAAAAAAGTTTGGAAGTGAAAGCTTTAACTTAATTCTGTATTGGGATCCCAAAAGACCTGATCAAAATTTTGAACTTGGTTGTCTTTGACCTCAACACCTTCGTTTTCGAGCAATTGCTGCATAAGGTAAATCCCGTCGAAGTGGTGTTTTCCCGTGAGTAATCCTTGACGATTCACCACCCGATGTGCAGGTACATCTTCGCGGGTATGTGCGGCATTCATCGCCCAGCCTACCATACGGGCGCTTTGGGGGGAACCAATTTTTCTGGCAATAGCTCCATAGGCCGTCACCCGACCCTCGGGAATTTGCCGAACTACAGTGTAAACGCGCTCAAAGAAATTATCGTCCATGGGGAAAACGAAAGGTGAGGTAGGTAATCAATTTGTCCTTTTCGAGAAATAATTTCTCGTAATGCGTCTGTATAGCAGTTACATGCTTTGGTGCATGCGGATTTCCATAAACGTCGTGGTGTGCATAGTCCACTTCCCAACCCTTCCCCTCTAGCAACCCAAGGGTGTAGCCGTGCAAGAACTCGCTGTCTGTCTTGAGGTGAATTTTCCCGTCAGCTTTTAGAATCTTTTGGTAACGCGCCAAGAATTGCGGATTGGTTAAACGGTGTTTGGTGCGCTTAAACTTGATTTGTGGGTCGGGGAAAGTAATCCAAATTTCGTCCACTTCATCTTCGGCAAAAACATCTTCGATCAACTCTATTTGTGTGCGTAAAAAAGCTACATTGGGTAAGCCCAATTCAAGCGACTCTTTCGCGCCAGCCCAAAACCGCGCTCCTTTAATATCCACACCAACAAAGTTTTTTTCGGGGTACTGCTGCGCCAAGTAAACCGAATACTCACCTTTCCCACAGCCCAATTCTACCACCAAGGGTTGTTCTTTTTTAAAAAAAGAACTGTTCCACTTTCCTTTGTATTGAAAGTTCCCCGAGGTCACTTCTTCCCGCTCGGGCTGAATGACGTTGCTAAAGGTTTTATTTTGATTGAAACGTTTGAGTTTGTTCTTACTTCCCACTTTCGGCTTTTTGGCAAAACTACTACTATTTTGGGAAGAAATTTAGTTTTGTGCACGGCTTAGCGTAAAGGAAAATTCTGAGCCTATATTAGGTGAACTCTCCACAAAGATTTTTTCATTGTGCGCCTCAATGATGTGCTTCACAATAGCAAGGCCTAAACCAGAGCCTCCGTCATTTCGATTACGGGTTTTCTCCACGCGATAAAAACGTTCAAAAAGACGCGGTAAATGCTCCTCGGCTATTCCCTTCCCGTTGTCGATTACTCTTACTAAAATCTTATGTTGGTTTAACGGACTGATTTCAATCTCGGTCGTTCCGTTTTTCACCCCATACTTAAAGGAATTGATCACCAAATTGGTAATCACTTGGGTAATGCGCTCCATGTCGGCTGCGACGATCAAAGGAGTGGAATAATCTAAATTAGACACCAATTTTATTTCCTTTTTCTCCGATTGAATTTCAAGCAATTCCACAATATCGTTGATGAGCGCTTTTATATCGAATTGCTCGATATTGAGGTTGGTTACCCCGGTTTCAAACTGGGTAATTAAATCGAGATCATTGATAATAAAGTTCAAACGGTCAATCCCATTGGCTGCTTTTTCCAAGTATTTTTTTCGGATTTTTTTATCCTTAATATTTTCCTCCAGCAAGGTGTAAATATAGCTTTGAACGGTAAACAGTGGCGTTTTAAGCTCGTGGGCTAAATTCCCAATAAACTCGCGTCTGTAATTCTCTTTGTCTTTCAAGAGTTCTATTTCCAACTTACTTTCTTTCGCAAATTGTTGCAGGCTAGCTGTAATGGAAATGACATCTTTTTGCAAGGAATCTTCATTGAGCGGGATGCCCGTGGGCAAGAGGTCTTTATAGAGTTCTTTAACCTTGGTTAGAATAAAGTTCTCGATGCGTAGTTGAATGATGACAAACGCCACCAAAAAAAGAGCAAGCTGCCCTAAAAGAATATAAAATTTGGCAGCTAATAAACCCGACAACGCTCCGGCATAGGCATAGTATACCATGCCAAAAATAAGGGTGAAAAGCACAACAATAAGAAAGGCCAGTTGAATGGCTGTACTATAGCGTTGATTCATGCCTTAGTCGTTGGATTCACTCACAAACTTATACCCTACCCCTTTGACTGTCTTGAAGTATTGATCGCCTATTTTTTCGCGTAATTTTCGAATGTGGACATCGATGGTGCGATCTCCAACGATGACATCGCTTCCCCAAACCGACTCCATGATTTTTAAACGCTTGAATACTTTCCCTGGTTTGGAAGCCAAGAGATAAAGCAATTCGAATTCTTTTCGCGGAAGGATGATTTCTTTCCCTTGATGATTGACTTTGTATTCCTCAACATTGATTTCCATATCGCCAATAACAATGTTCCCGCCAACATCGTCTTTGAGAAAACGACGCAACATGGCTTTCACTTTGGAATTGAGAATACGGGGTTTTATGGGTTTAGTCACATAATCATCGGCACCCGACTCGAAGGCCACCACATGGGAATAATCTTCTCCACGAGCCGATAAGAACATGATAATGGTATTCTGAAAACGTTTGTCCATGCGTAAGCGCTCACAGGTTTCTATCCCATCCATAACGGGCATCATCACATCGAGGATGATTAAATGAGGAAGGTGTTGATCGGCTAAGGCGAGGGCTTCTTTTCCGTTTTCGGCGGTGAAAATTTGATAGCCTTCATTGGATAAATTGAATTCTAAAATCTCTAGAATATCGGGTTCGTCATCGACCAAAAGGATTTTAATCTTACTTTTTCTCATGGAGTAAACGCTTAGTATCTCAAATGTACTAAATATCCTTAGTCGGTAGGAAATTGCACATGAATTAAATGTTAAGTTAACAATGACTTAAAAGAGTGCGTTTTCAAACCCCTATTTTCCTTCATTTATTTAATACTTTTATCCCATGGAAAAAGCGGTTTTTTCTTTAGAAGAAGTTAATAACGAGAAGGAGTTTGAAGCGTTGAGCTTAGCGACTTTTCAGTTTCAATATGAAGAAAATTCGGTTTATCGATCGTTTTGCGACTTACTCAATATCTCTCCCGTTGATGTAAACTCGCTCACCCAAATCCCTCACCTACCCATACAGTTTTTTAAATCGCATGAAGTGCGCGCTGTTCAAGGAAAAGTATCAACTTGTTTTAGTTCCAGTGCAACAAGCGGTCAAGGAACATCAAAACACTTTGTTCAAGACATAAGCCTCTACCAAAAAAGTTTCCGCAAAGGCTTTGCGTTGCAATACGGGGAGGTGAAACAATGGGCTATTTTAGCCCTGCTCCCCTCCTATCTAGAACGGGAAGGATCTTCATTGGTTTATATGATGGACGACTTAATCGGGCAGAGTAATCATCCTGCCAGTGGTTTTTACCTTAACGACTTCCAGGCCTTGTACCAACAACTACGGGAACTTGAAAAAGCCAAACAATCCACCCTTTTACTGGGTGTATCTTTTGCACTACTCGATTTTGCTGAACAATTTCCAATGCAGTTAGAGCACACCATCGTCATGGAAACCGGAGGGATGAAAGGACGAAGAAAGGAATTGGTACGGGAAGAATTGCATGCTTGTCTTCAAAAGGGTTTTGGCGTAGAGACAATTCACAGCGAGTATGGCATGACCGAATTACTCTCACAAGCCTATTCAAAGGGGAATGGTGTTTTTAATTGCCCCCCGTGGATGAAAGTAAGTGCTCGTGATATCAATGACCCTTTAAGTCCTGCTGCTGTGGGCAAAATTGGTCGTTTAAACATTATCGACTTGGCCAACCAAGAATCCTGCGCTTTTATAGCGACTGACGACCTTGGTAGGGTGTACCCCGATGGCTCTTTTGAAGTGCTGGGCCGTTTAGACGCCAGCGATATTCGCGGCTGTAACCTTATGGTGTATTAACTAAAGGCTAAAATAAAATAGCTTTTCTTTCCGCGTTGCAGCAACACATAACGATCGTTGATCAGGTCGGCAGCGGTAATTTTCTTGCTCTCATTTACCTTGGCTTTATTTACTGCAATGGAGTTTTCCTTTAAAGCTCTTCGCGCTTCACCATTCGACTTCAAGAAATTTCCTTCTCCAGCAAGCGCAGCAATAATATCCAATCCTTCCGCGAGTAAATCGCTAGACAGTTGGGTTTGTGGCACCCCTTCAAAAACATCTAAAAAGGTGGCTTCGTCTAACTGTAATAAATCTTCTGAGGTCGATTTCCCAAATAAAATTTGAGACGCTCGTTGGGCATTATCCAAATCTTCTTGTGAATGCACTAAGAGGGTAACTTCTTCGGCTATGCGTTTTTGCAACAAGCGCATATGGGGGTTTTCACGGTGTTCTGCGATTAAGCCTTCAATTTCTTCTCGACTTAAAAAAGTAAAAATCTTGATGTAGTTTTCAGCATCTTCATCAGAAGCATTCAGCCAATACTGATAAAATTTATAAGGAGAAGTTCGTGCCTTGTCCAACCAAATGTTTCCTCCTTCGGTCTTTCCAAATTTGGTACCGTCGGCTTTAGTAATGAGCGGGCAGGTAATGGCATAGGCCTTCCCAGCCGCCTTTCTACGCACCAATTCTGTTCCCGTGGTAATGTTTCCCCACTGGTCGCTCCCCCCCATTTGTAAGGTACAGTTGTGGTTTTGGTAGAGGTGCAAGAAATCATATCCTTGCAACAACTGGTAAGTAAACTCGGTAAAAGACATCCCCACCTGTGATTCAGACCCCAAGCGTTTTTTAACCGAGTCTTTCGCCATCATATAGTTCACCGTAAGGTGTTTTCCAATATCGCGGGAAAAATCAATGAGGGTATAATCTTTCATCCAATCGAAATTGTTGACCAACTTCGCTGGGTTTTCGCTGGTCGCAGAAAAATCTAAGAAGCGTGCAAGTTGTGCTTTAATTCCGTTGACGTTGGCGGTTAAGGTTTCGGCGTCCAATAAATTTCTTTCGTCTGATTTTCCCGAAGGATCACCAATCATTCCTGTTGCGCCGCCTACAAGTGCAATGGGTTGATGCCCTGCACGTTGAAAATGCATAAGGATTAAAATTTGCACCAAACTTCCAATGTGGAGCGAATCGGCAGTAGGGTCAAAACCAATATAACCGGCTGTTGGGCCTTGGTTTAAATGGTGTTCTGTTTCCGGCATTATGTCGTGTAACATACCGCGCCATTCCAGCTCTTCTACAAAGGAATTTCTCATAATTATTGTGCTAAAGCGCAAAGATAGATTTCTCCTTGGAATGGAAAAAGGCAAAGGGAAAAAACAGTACTTTTAGCCTATGATATTAGTGACAGGAGCAACGGGTTTGGTGGGGGCGCATCTTTGTTTGGCCCTTTTGGAAAAGGGAGAAAAAGTAGTGGCCTTGTACCGCCGAGAAAAAAAGAAAACAGCCCTTCGCCAATTTTTCATCGACCGAGACAAAGCAGCTCTTTTTGATCAGCTTATCTTTCGAGAAGCCGACTTGTGTCATCTCCCCGATTTAACCACCGCTTTTGAGGGGATTACTAAAGTTTACCACTGTGCTGCCTATGTATCCATGGCCTATCACAAACGCAACTATTTGCAGGAAGTCAACCAACAAGGCACTGCAGATTTGGTGAATCTTTGCATTGAAAACAAAATCGAAAAACTGGTTTACATCAGTTCCATTGCTGCCTTGGGCAGCCAAAGTACGAGTGGGAAAATCGATGAAGAAACCCCCTGGAATCCCACTGTTGAAAAAACACCTTATGCCTATTCTAAATACGGAGCAGAACTAGAAGTGTGGCGCGCCTCACAAGAAGGCGTTCCCGTAGCCATTGTCAATCCCGGTGTGATTTTAGGAACGGGCATGCCCTATGGTCCACTGGAGCAGCTGGTGAATCAAATAAAAAAAGGACTGCGTTTTTACACCAAAGGAAGCACAGGTTATGTAGCGGTTGAAGATGTCGTATCCGTCGCCCTTCAGCTTATGAACGCCCCCATAAAGAATGAACGCTTTATTCTTGTAGCAGAAAATTGGAGCTTCAAAGAAATGACGCAGCAGGTGGCCGAATTACTCGGAAAAAAACCACCAAAACTTCCGCTTTCTTCTTCACTTCTCTATTTAGGCTGGGCATTGGAAAGTATTTTAAGTGCCTTGGGGGTTCACAAGAAATTTCTGTCGAAAGCTTTAGTACACAGCCTTTCCGACACCTCTGTTTTAGATGGCACTAAAGTGAAACGCGAATTGAATTTCGATTACCGCCGCATTGCGCCCTACCTCAAAGAATCAGTCCTCTTTTTCCGCTAGGGCTTCATTTTCTTTTTTAGCCAGTTGCTCAAGACTGTCGAGCAAATGGTTTAAACGCACCTCAACCCGGTCATACAGGGCTGTCATTCGTCTTGGATATTGGGCGTAATACTCTAAATTTTGCTGTAAAATAGAATCTTCCAATGCATACTTGCGAAGGATGTAATCGTCGTTAAATAGGTTCAAACTGTCCTCTTTAATCAAACGACTGGATTCCATGGTGCGCAATAGTAAGCGGTCGTAGATAATCTCCTCCATCTCATCTTCTTTCAACAACACCTCTGGAGGCGGATTAACCGTAAGGGCTTCACAAGCCCAAAACAAAAGAAACGCTAATGGAAGTGCTTTTTTCATCGGTTAAATTGTAAACGTTTGGCTGCATTGGTTTCCATAATCTTTCCTTGATCATAGACCATACTTCCGTTGACCCAAGTTTTTTCTACAGTGGCATCGAAAGTTGTTCCCTCAAAAGGCGACCAGCCACACTGGTAGAGTAAATCTTCTTTCTTCACTGTGGTTTGTTGGTTTAAATCTACCAAGACCAAATCGGCATGGTAGCCCTCGCGCACATATCCACGTTCAGCAATTTGGAAAAGGATGGCTGGGTTGTGGCAAGCCTTTTCTACCAATTTCTCCAAGG
>WTJP01000077.1:28461-34577 GCA_011526275.1 Candidatus Arcticimaribacter sp.
ATTTGGAAAAGGATGGCTGGGTTGTGGCAAGCCTTTTCTACCAATTTCTCCAAGGTGATTTTCCCCTGCTTGGCAGCGGTTAATAAGGCCAGTAGCGCATGCTGCACTAAGGGTCCACCGGAAGGCGCTTTGGTGTAGGGGTTTTGTTTTTCTTCTAAGGTATGGGGTGCGTGGTCGGTGGCCAATACATCAATACGATCGTCGTTTAATGCAGCCCAAAGTGCTTCGCGGTCTTCGGTATTTTTTACTGCAGGATTCCACTTAATAAAAGTTCCTTTTTCGGCATAATCATCGGCGGTAAACCACAAGTGATGCGTACATACTTCTGCAGTAATTTTCTTTTCCGCTAGAGGAATACTATTGTCGAACAAATCGGTTTCAATAGCAGTAGAAAGGTGAAAAACGTGCAAACGCGCCCCAGTTTCTTTGGCCAAGGCAATAGCACGAGAGGAAGATAAATAGCAAGCCTCATGACTGCGAATTACAGGGTGTTTTTCGATAGGTATATCGTCTCCGTACTCCTCAATATGATCTGCTAAATTCTTTCGAATGGTAGGCTCGTCTTCGCAGTGAACCGAGATGACTAAATCGGTAGAAGAAAATATTTTGCGCAAAACCTCTTCGTTGTCCACCAACATATTTCCAGTAGAAGATCCCAAGAATAACTTTAAGCCCGCTACCTGAGTAGTATCTAAATTTTTGATTTCCTCAAAGTTGTCGTTGGTTCCACCAAACATAAACGAATAGTTGGCGAGAGCATCTTGATCGGCAATAGCAAACTTCCGGTCGAGTTCTTCGCGGGTTGTGGTTTGCGGATTGGTATTGGGCATTTCAATGAACGAAGTAATTCCACCGGCTACTGCTGCTCTCGATTCTGTTCGAATACAAGCTTTGTGGGTAAGCCCCGGCTCACGAAAGTGCACTTGGTCGTCGATTAAGCCTGGAAGCAAATATTTCCCCTCCGCCTCGACGATTTCGGTTTGATCATCAGCGGCAATTGTCTCCTTGATTTGAGCGATTTTTCCCGCTTCAATCAATACGTCCATTTGCTTGGTTTCTCCTTCGTTTACAACAAAAGCATTTTTGATGAGTGTCTTCTTCATATACGTTTAAAAATGGATACAAATTTAAGGTAAATTACCCCGAAAATGGCTTCCCAAATAATGGAACCATTCATTTTTGAAACCCCTCGTTCTCGGTTCACAAAAACGATGGGAACTTCTTCAAGAGTACAGCCCTTTTTCCAGAGCTTAAATTTCATTTCAATTTGAAAGGCATAACCCACAAAGGCAATTTCGGCTAAAACTAATTTCCTTAAAGCCGAAGCGCGATAGCCCACAAAACCGGCAGTAGGGTCCTTGATTGCTAAACCAGTGATGAGTCGTACATAGATAGAAGCTCCCATGGAGAGAGCTATTCTCGAGAGCGGCCAATTGACCACATTCACCCCGCCCAAATATCGAGAGCCAACGACAACATCTTTCCCCTCTTCTAGCTTGGAAATCATCTTCGGTAAAGCCGCAGCAGGATGTGACAAATCGGCATCCATTTCAAATAGATAGTCATAATCGCGTGCTAGGCCCCACTGAAAACCGTGAATATAGGCCTTGCCTAAACCTTCTTTCTCAGCCCTTGAAAGCAGGTGAATTTGTTCGGGAAATTTCTGCTGAAAGCGCATCACTTCCTCGGCAGTACCGTCGGGCGAGGAGTCGTCTACAAACAGTAAATGCAACTTGGGCTCAACCGAAAAAATAGCATCGATGAGCGGAGAGATATTTTCCTTCTCGTTAAAGGTGGGAATGATGATTAGGGTTGCTTTCATAGCACGTCCAAAAGTACGAAAATTAAAGCCATCTCAATCGCCTCCTGTAATCCCGATTTAATTTGATAATTTTGATGCATGAACGAATGGACCTTACTCGCCACCGACCAAAACGATTGGATGGCCTATGTGTTTGGAATAAATTTCCTGTTGTTTGTGTTCTGCAAGCAGCAATTCAGTCAGCAGTTTTTCACTTTTTTTCGGGTGATCGACACCCCCCTCTATTTTAGCAGTTACGGAGAACGATCGGTCCTTCAGCAGGGATTTGTGATTTGTTCAGTCCTGTTTTCCATCATCAACAGCAGCCTCTTTTTGGGCTTTTTATTGGCGCAGTATACCGAGCGGGTTTTTGACCTTAGCAACTTTGGACTCTTGTTTGGCGGACTTAGTCTTGTAGTGATTCTCCGCCAGATTATTTTACTTGGACTAGGGTTTTTCATCGATTTGAATTCCTTCATCAATCAATATCAATTTCGACAGGCTACCTATCTGTTCCGTCTCTCTTTCTTGGCGTATGTAGGTTTGGTTTTTTATCACTTTACCTTTGCTCATTCCCCCCTATTTTTTGACTTAATGCTCTACATGGTGTTGGGTTTATACCTGCTTTATCACTTTATGGTTTACCGTCAGTTGTTTAATGTCTTAAATAAAGGTGGGATGTATTTTATTTTGTATCTTTGCACTCTCAAATTAACCCCTTGGGTTTTGCTTTTCAAGGGATTAAACAACTTGCTATGAGCGCGAACAAAGTGAAAACTATCTTGGTCTCTCAACCAGAGCCGAATTCTGAAAACTCTCCTTACACTCGTCTTAGAGAAAAACACAATCTCACGATTGATTTTCGTCCGTTTATTCACGTGGAAGGGGTTGAGGCCAAAGAAGTGCGTCAACAGAAAATTGATTTCAATGATTTCGATTCCGTTATTTTAACGAGTCGCAACTCGGTAGATCATTATTTCCGCTTGGCCGAAGAAATGCGCTTTAAAGTGCCTGATAGCACTAAATACTTTTGCCAGTCGGAAGCAGTTGCATACTACCTCCAAAAATACGTTGTTTACCGCAAGCGTAAGATTTATGTAGGCGAACGCAGTGTAATGGATTTAGAGGCCACCTTCAAGAAGTTTAAAGACGACCGTTTTTTACTTCCTTCCTCTGATATTTTAAAACCCGTTATCCCTAATTTTCTCGACGGTTTATCGCTCAACTGGAAACGCGCACAAATGTACCGCACCGTAGTGAGCGATTTGTCTGACCTCCGCGACGTCTATTACGACGTTTTGGTCTTCTTTAGTCCTTCGGGAATAGAGTCCTTGTTCAAAAACTTCCCAGACTTTGAACAAAACGACACCCGTATCGCGGTTTATGGAAATACTACTGTAAAGGCAGCTGATGAGGCTAAACTCCGTGTTGACATCAAAGCACCAACCGAAGACACGCCTTCCATGACCATGGCCATTGAAAAGTACATCAAGGAATTGGCCTAAGCGCTCAACTGTTTTCCCAATAGAAAAATAAGGTAGCCCCAGCCGGCTAACAACAACAACCCTCCCAAAGGTGTTACTGGCCCTAACCAACTCACTTGAAGTTGGTGGATCGCTTTTGTCGATAGTGCGATGATGGAGCCCGAAAAAACAAAAATTCCAATCACAAGTACTAGAGCAATCCTTCCTTTAGCCATTTCGTCGAGATAGGGCAAACCTGCCAATGCCAGTAGCGCTACACCGTGAAAAAGCAAATAACGAATAGCAATCATATAGCTTTGCAAAGCATCGGGGGTGAGTCGCGCTTTTAAGGCATGGCTCCCTAAGGCGCCAAAGAGTACGCCTAAAAACATCATTATACTTCCTAAAAATGCTGCGGTAATTAATTTCATGGTGGTGATTTTCCTGCAATTTATGATTATTTGACTGAAAGTGTTTTCCCTATTTATTTAATAATAACAATCAAAACACCTACTTTTACTTAAATTTTTAAAGTGAAAACACAAGATACTGTGCAAATCGATGGGATTGATAAAATCATCCTGAATGGCCTAATGCAAGACGCCCGCATGTCGATCAATCAATTGGCCAAGCAGGTGGGTATCTCGGGTGCTGCGGTGCATCAACGCTTAAAGAAATTGGAAAAGGCTGAACTCATTCAAGGTTCACAAGTCATGGTTAACCCTAAAAAACTTGGCTACACCACCTTGGCTTTTGTGGGGATTTACTTGGACAAGGCCATGAGCAATCCCGCTGCGGTAGAACAATTGCGAAAAATTAAAGAGGTGATTGAATGCCACTACACCACGGGAGATTGGAGTGTTTTGGTAAAGATTCTATGCAAGGACAATGAGCATTTGATGAATTTGCTCAACAACCAAATCCAAAAGATTGAAGGGATTTCAAGAACGGAAACCTTTATCTCGCTCGATCAGCAAATTGCTCGTCAAATCAGCCTCTAGTCGCGGCTGTTCCCCACTACCCTTAACAGGAAATAGAGCAAAGTCGCTAAAGAACCAATGGCCGCAACCACATAAGTGCGCGCAGCCCATTTCAAAGCATCTTCTGCACCTTGTAATTCTTGCTGACTCACCATGTTTTTGCGTTTTAACCAAGCAATCGCTCGGTTACTTGCGTCGTATTCTACGGGCAGGGTAATAAAACTGAACAAGGTTCCCATACCAAAAAAAGCCACCCCTAGCATCGCGATGGTATTTCCAAACGCAGTGCTTTGTCCCATCATGAGACCACCAAAGATCATCCACATGGAGAAATTGGAGGCAATACTCACCACAGGCACCAAGGAAGAGCGCATTTGCAACCACTCATAGCCAATATTGTGTTGCACGGCATGACCACATTCGTGGGCAGCCACGGCAGCTGCAGAGGCGTTGCGTTGGCTGTAAACCCCCTCACTTAGATTAACGGTTTTGGTTTTTGGATTGTAGTGATCGGTTAACATCCCTGGGGTAGAGACCACCTGAACATCGCGAATCCCGTGATCACGCAACATTTGCTCGGCAATTTCTTTCCCCGACATGCCGTTGCGAAGGTGCACCTGCGAATAGTGCTTGAATTTTCTTTTTAGCGTGCTGCTTACCACAGAACTTAAGATTCCAAAAACAGCTAGAAGTAGGTAGTAGCCCATCATAAGTCTTAATCTTTATATTTTATTTTAACGTAAATGATAAAGAGCAAAATTGATGCCGAGATCAAATTTGCCAAAATGACAGGCCATTTACCGATCATTAAACCGTAAACCTCCCAGGACAACACCCCAGACAACATGACCAAATACATGGTTAGCGAAACCCCTTTGGCTGTTTTTTCTTTGTAGATCTTATAGGCCTGAGGAACAAAGGCTGCAGTGGATAAAAAGGCTGCTAAAAAACCGATGAACTCCACCCACATTAGCCTACAATATTGATGATTTTCCCCGGTACAACAATCACTTTCTTGGGGGTTCTCCCTTGCAATTGTTTTTGGGTTTGCTCGTCGGCTAAAATGATCTCTTCAATTTCTTTTGGAGACAAATCCAACGACAACTCGCGTGTAAAACGCATTTTACCGTTGAAGGAGACCGGATAGTTCTTGGTACTCTCCACCAAATATTTTTCTTCAAATACTGGATAGGGCGCTGTACTCACCGATGTTGTATGTCCTAATCGCTCCCACAATTCTTCGGCTAAATGCACCGCAAAAGGAGACAACAATACAGCCAAGGGCTCTAGTATAGCGCGTTGGTTGCATTTTTGGGACGACAATTCGTTGACACAAATCATAAAGGCACTGATGCATGTATTGAAAGAGAAATTCTCGATATCCTCAGTCACTTTTTTAATCGTCTGGTGAAGGGTTTTTAACGCATCTGCCGAAGGAGCATCATCGCTCACCGAAAATGCTTCTTGCGGGTGATACAAACGCCAGGTTTTTTTCAAAAAGGAATGCACCCCAGAGATCCCAGCAGTGTTCCAAGGCTTGGCCTGTTCAATTGGTCCAAGGAACATTTCATACATGCGGAGGGTATCTGCGCCATAGTCCTCACAAATTTGGTCGGGATTGACCACATTGTATTTTGACTTGGACATTTTCTCGACTTCACGCCCCACTTTATACACCCCATCTTCGAGGATAAAAGTAGCTTCCGCAAATTGAGGTTGCCATTGCTTTAATGCTTCACAATCCAATTCGTCAGAAAGATTGACCATGGAAATATCAACACGAATGGGCTCGACTTGTTCTCCATTAATAAGGCCTTTTGACACATATTCTTGGGTACCTGGTTTGCGGTACACAAAAGCCGAAGAACCTAA
>WTJP01000077.1:34677-49072 GCA_011526275.1 Candidatus Arcticimaribacter sp.
TGTGGGTCCATATAGCGGTAGAAGTACCACGAACTTCCCGCCCACCCGGGCATGGTGTTCATTTCTAAGGGGAATACAGTTTCGTGATCAACCCGACTATTTTCTACCACTTGCTCTGCGGCAGTATCCCAAGCCCAATGGGTCGCATTCCCTAAAGGAGGGGCGCCATCGGCAGTGGGCAAATAGTTTTCGACCTTGGGCAATTCCAATGGCAAATGTTTTTCGTCTAAGGGCACAGGTAAACCGTTTTTATAATAAACGGGAATGGGCTCTCCCCAATAGCGTTGACGACTAAAAATCGCATCGCGCAAACGGTAGTTGATGGTGCCTTCTCCACAACCTTTTTCCTCGAGGTGTTGAATAACAGTAGTCATGGCAGCTTTGTACTCCAAACCGTTGAGGAAGCCTGAATCTTGTAGTTTTACTCCGCCGCTTTTATCCGCATAAGCTGCTTCGGAAATATCGGTGTCGGCAAAAATATTTTTAATGGGAATGTCGAAATGCTTGGCGAAATCATAGTCGCGTTGATCTCCACAAGGCACGGCCATCACAGCTCCTGTTCCATAACCTGCCAAGACATAATCCCCAATCCAAATCGGAACTTTTTCTTGGGTTAAGGGGTGAAGCGCATAGGCTCCTGTAAAGACACCGCTGATGGTTTTTACATCAGCCATTCGGTCGCGCTCTGAACGTTGTGCAGTGGAAGCTACATAAGCGTCCACAGCTTCTTTTTGTTCAGGGGTGGTGATTTTTTGCACCAACTCCAACTCTGGTGCCAAGGTCATAAAAGTTACACCAAACAAAGTGTCGGGTCGGGTAGTAAAGACTTCCAAGACCTCATCGTGCCCGTCAACAGGGAAACGCACCGATGCACCGATGGATTTTCCAATCCAATTGCGCTGCATTTCCTTGAGGGATTCTGGCCAGTCGATGGTCTCCAAACCTTGAAGCAAACGTTCTGCATAGGCGCCAATGCGCATGCTCCATTGCTTCATTTTCTTTTTGGTTACGGGATAACCTCCTCGTTCAGAAACGCCATTGACAATTTCATCGTTTGCCAAAATGGTCCCTAGTTCGGCACACCAATTCACCTCCGTTTCGGAGATATAGGTGAGACGATAATCCAATAAAATCGCCTGCTTTTCTTCTCCTGAAAAAGCATTCCATTCGGTCGCGGTAAATGCCGCAACCTCAGCAGCACATTCCGCCTGAACAGTTTGGTTCCCTTCTTGCTCAAAACGCGCTACCAAGCTTTCAATCGACTTAGCTTTGTCTTCGGTTTTATCGTAATAGGAATGAAATAATTGAAGGAAAATCCATTGGGTCCAGCGATAAAAATCTGGGTTTGAGGTGCGCACTTCTCGGCTCCAATCAAAGGAAAATCCGATGCGGTCGAGTTGCTCGCGGTAACGTGCAATGTTTGTTTTTGTCGTTAATTCAGGATGCTGCCCGGTTTGAATAGCGTATTGCTCGGCCGGTAATCCAAAAGAATCATAGCCCTGTGGGTGCAGTACATTAAATCCTTTGTGGCGTTTATAACGGGCATAAATATCGCTCGCGATATAGCCCAGCGGGTGTCCCACATGTAAACCCGCACCTGAGGGGTAGGGAAACATGTCCAAAACGTAATATTTTGGGAGATCAGATGTGTTCTTGGCTTGAAAGGTTTGGTTTTTTGCCCAATAGCCCTGCCATTTTTCTTCGATTTCAAGGAAATTATAACCCACGAGAATTTGATTTTTAACCCCACAAAAGTAGCGTTAATGGGGGAAAGGAAAAAGTTTATCCAAGTCAAGAATATATTATTAGCGCTTGTTTTGTAATTTTACCCTTTAACGCCAGCAAACACCCACATGAACTACCAAAAAAGACGTTTACTTTCTACTTACTTTTCTGTAGTGATTAGCATCAGCCTAGTGCTGTTTCTCGTGGGGGTTTTGGGCCTATTACTGCTGAACTCCAAAAAAGTAGCCGACCATTTTAAGGAGCAAATCGCCTTCACCATCTATATTAACGACAGTGCCAAGCCGATTGAAATTAAGCAACTGCAAAAGAGTTTGGCCTTGCGCAAAGAAACCAAAAGCGCACAATTCATTTCTAAAGAAGCCGCAGCAGAAAGCCATGCCAACGCCATAGGCGAGGACTTTATGGAATTCTTGGGCTACAACCCACTGTTGAGTTCCATCGATGTTTATTTTATTTCCGACTATGTATCGCCTGCTTTTCTCGCACAACTCAAAGAAGATTTTGAGCAGCAAGCTTACATCAATGAGGTGTTCTATGATCGTCCATTGTTGGAAATCTTAGACGAAAACATCAAGAAAATTACCCAAGGGATTATGGCATTGAGCGCCTTGTTTATCGTCATTGCTATTTTACTCATCAACAGCTCCATTCGCCTCTCGGTCTACTCCAAGCGAATGATCATTAAAACCATGCAGTTGGTGGGGGCGACCAAACGTTTTATTCGTCGCCCGTTTATCTGGAAACATTTACAGTTGGGAATCCTAGGGGCCTTCTTGGCTTGTGGTGCGCTGGGCTATATGCTCTATGAATTAAACCTGCGGTTCCCGGAATTGAATTTATTGGGGAAACCCGAAGAAGCGGGGCTTATCTTTGCCGCGGTCATTGCCATGGGCATCCTCATCACCGCCATCAGCACCTTTTTCGCCACCCAGCGTTTTCTCAATTTAACCACCGATGCCGTAAACTAACACACGATGAAACAACTTCCTTCCACAAAAAAAGAGTTCTTGTTCGGTCCTAAAAACTACCGCATGTTACTGCTTGCTATTGGGGTCATTGCCCTAGGCTTTGTTCTAATGTCGGGAGGAGGAAGCGACGACCCCAACGTCTTTAATCCGGCCATCTTTAATTTTCAACGCATTCGGCTAGCGCCAACCCTCGTTCTTGTTGGCTTTGGATTGGCCATGTATTCCATTCTACTAAATGGAGACAAAAAATGAATGAACTCACCGCTTTATTGTTGGGGATCGTTCAGGGGTTAACCGAATTTCTCCCCGTTTCCTCTAGTGGGCATTTAGAGTTGGCAAAAGCCCTTACCCAAGCCGATGTTTTACCCGAAGAGAGTTTATTGTTTACCATCGTCCTTCATGCAGCGACTGCCTTGAGCACCTTGGTGGTTTTCCGTAAAGACATCGCTGTAATTTTAACAGAATTGTTGCGTTTTAAGCCCAGCCCTTCACTCTATTTCGCACTTTACATTGTCCTTTCTATGGTTCCCGCTGCTTTTGTTGGCCTCTTTTTGGAGGAGGTTATCACGGCGCTTTTCGACCAGAATATTGTTTTGGTCGGAGCCATGCTTCTCCTCACAGGAGGCTTGCTGTTTTTAGCCGATCGCGCCAAGGCCAGCGAAAAAGACATCGACGCCAAATCGGCACTAGGCATTGGTCTCATGCAAGCCGTGGCAATACTCCCTGGCATCTCGCGCAGTGGAGCCACCATAGCCACTGCTGTCTTATTGGGTATTGACAAAGAAAAAGCGGCGCGTTTTTCCTTTTTAATGGTCATCCCGCTCATTTTTGGCAGTATGGCAAAAAGTATCTTAGACGCCGGCAGTGTGCAAATGGAAGCAAACATCGGCCTACTCATCATTGGCTTTGTGGCAGCTTTTGTTACGGGAATAGTCGCTTGTAAATGGATGATTGCCTTGGTGAAAAAAGCCCAACTAAAATATTTTAGCTGGTATTGTTTTGCAGTGGGTACACTCGCTTTAATTCTGGCTTAAAGCATGGAAATTTCGAAAGAGGCCTTTGTAAACGGTCAAGTTATATTAATCGACAAACCCTTGGAATGGAGTTCATTTCAAGTGGTCAACAAGGTGCGTTGGTTAATCCGCAAACACTTCAATATCAAAAAAATTAAAGTGGGGCATGCAGGGACACTCGACCCCCTCGCCACCGGACTACTCATTTTGTGTTGTGGGAAAATGACCAAATCCATCCAAGAATTTCAAGGGCAAGAAAAAGCCTACAGCGGAGAATTTTTATTGGGTGCTACCACACCTTCTTACGATTTAGAAACCGAAATCGACCAGCAGTTCCCTACCGATCATATCACCCCAACGGCTATTGCAGCTGCCAAAGAAAAATTTATTGGGAAAATCATGCAGCGCCCCCCTGTTTTTTCTGCCTTAAAAAAAGACGGGAAACGCCTTTACGAATTTGCCCGAGAGGGAGAAGCTGTCGAAGTTCCCCTTCGGGAAATCACCATCCGAGAATTTGAGATTGATGCAGCAGCATTTCCTCGTCTAAAGTTTCATGTGAGTTGTAGCAAAGGAACTTACATTCGTTCCCTGGCACACGATTTTGGAGCAGCATTAAATTCTGGAGCTCACCTCACCGCTTTACGCCGAGAACGCATTGGCGATTTTTCGGTCATTGATGCGCTTTCCATAGCTGCTTTTGAAGATATTTTACGGGCAGAAAAAGGCTAAAAGCAGCACTACGTCCTTCGCGCTTTATTGCTTATATTTGTAGGAATTACACGGCTATGAAATACCAGAGAATATTACTCAAACTTAGTGGAGAAGCCCTGATGGGATCAAACGCCTATGGCATCGACCCACAACGCATTGGAGAGTATGCCCAAGAAATCAAAGCGTTGCATCAACAAGGCGTAGAAATTGCCATTGTTATTGGCGGGGGAAACATCTTCCGCGGCATGGCCGGTTCTAGTCAAGGGGTCGATCGTGTTCAAGGCGATTATATGGGCATGTTGGCCACAGTAATGAATGGCCTTGCTTTGCAAAGCGCCTTGGAAAATATTGACGTCCCCACCCGTTTACAAACCGCCCTCAAAATTGAGGCTGTCGCCGAGCCTTACATCAAACGAAAAGCAGTGCGCCATTTGGAGAAAAACCGCGTGGTGATTTTTAGCGCTGGTACAGGAAATCCTTTTTTCACAACCGACTCGGCCGCAGTGCTTCGCGCCATTGAAATCAATGCCGATGTAATATTGAAAGGCACACGCGTAGACGGCATTTATACCGAAGACCCAGAAAAAAATAAAGAAGCGATAAAATTTGATACCCTTTCTTTCGAAGAGGTACTCAAGCGCGGACTTAAAGTAATGGACACTACCGCCTTTACCTTAAGCCAAGAAAATAAACTCCCCATCATTGTTTTTGACATGAATACGCAAGGTAACTTGATGAAGGTCGTGAGCGGTGAAAATGTGGGAACACGTGTAGACTTATAAGCCAAATAGCATGAACGAAGAATTACAATTTATCTTAGACAGTGCCCGAGAAAGCATGCAAGGCGCTATCAAACATTTAGAAAACGAACTCTTGAACATTCGCGCTGGGAAAGCCAACCCTGTGATGCTCAAAAGTGTAATGGTCGATTACTACGGCGCTTCTACCCCCTTGAGCCAGGTGGCCAATGTAAACACCCCCGACGGGAGAACCCTCAGCATTCAACCTTGGGAAAAAGCCATGTTGGCAGAGATCGAAAAAGGGATCATGGTTGCGAACTTGGGCTTTAATCCCATGAACAATGGAGAGAGCATCATCATTAATGTTCCCCCATTGACCGAGGAACGCCGTAGAGAGCTAGCGAAAATGGCCAAGGCAGAAGCAGAAAATGCCAAGGTGAGTATCCGCAACGCCCGCAAAGACGCCAACCAAGAAATTAAAAAATCAGAGGCTTCAGAAGACGAGCAGAAAAACTGCGAAATCGATGTGCAAGCCGCTACCGATAATTTCATCCAAAAGGTAGATGCTGTTTTAGCGACCAAGGAAAAAGAAATCATGACCGTATAGGCAACACGCCACCCGAGGTCAACACGCTATGAAAAGAAAAAAGAAGTGGAGTTTTTGGGAAGCGGTCGCCCGACTCATCCTCCGCAACCGTATTGCACTCATTATCGCACTCGTTGGTGTCACTGCCTTTTGGGCGACCCAATGGCAATACATGCGCTTCACCTTTACCGAGGCCAATTTACTGCCCGACAATCACCCTGAAAACATAAAATACAACGACTTCCTTTCGCTCTATGGAGAAGAAGGAAGTGTGTTGGTGTTGGCGGTAAAGGACCCTTCGCTTTTCAGTCAAGAGAAATTAAGCGCTTGGAAAAGTCTAAGCGAGGAACTCGCAGCCTATGACGAAATTGATTTTGTCCTCTCCATCGACAATGTCAAAGAACTGGTCAAAAACAACAGCAAGAAGAAATTTGAACTGCTGCCTTTGATGACCGAAGTGCCGCAAGACAGTGCGAGCTTTGCGTTGTTTAAGCAAAAACTGTTCATGGAACTGCCGTTCTATGAAAATTTACTCTTTAACAAGGAGACCGAAACCGTGCGTATGGCCATCTACATGAACCAAGAGGTGGTGAACAGCAAGCGCAGAAAAAGCTTTGTTTTTGAGACCTTTATCCCACGCATCGATCGTTTTGAAGCAGACAATGACTTAAAGGTGAGACGTTCGGGCATGCCCTACATTCGCACCTTGAATGCCCAAAACATCGTCGATGAAATTGGGATGTTTGTCTTTGCTGCTATGGGAGTTACCTCCCTCATCTTCTTTTTGTTTTTCCGCTCGATTCGGGCTACACTCATTTCCATGTTGGTCGTGCTTTTTGGCGTGGCTTGGGCCTTGGGTACCCTGGGGCTAATGGGCTATGAAATAACCGTTCTCACTGCCTTGATTCCTCCTTTGATTATCGTCATTGGTGTCCCCAATTGTATTTTCCTCATCAATAAATACCAACAAGAAGTCGCCAAACACGGGAATCAAATCAAATCGTTACAACAGGTTATCGTCAAGATTGGGAATGCCACCCTGATGACTAACCTCACTACGGCATCGGGATTTGCGACCTTTATCTTGACCAACAGTAAAGTCCTAAAAGAGTTTGGGATCATCGCCTCCATCAATGTAATCGGTATTTTTATCCTCTCCCTTTTGGTGATCCCCATTACCTACAGTTTTATGCCCCTTCCCAACAAAAAGCATTTGAATCACCTGAAAAACAAGTCGATCGACCGATTTGTAAAATGGATGGAAGACAAGGTGCGCCACAAGCGACTCAACACCTATATCGTTTCCTTGATTGCTTTGGTCACCAGTATCATTGGGATTTACACCATCGAAATCTCAGGAAGTATTTTGGAAGACATGCCCAAGAAGCAATCCTTCTTCCAAGACATTCTCTTTTTCGATCGTGAGTTTGACGGCATCGTGCCCTTGGAAATCTTGATCGACACCAAACGAAAAGACGGGGTGTTAAAACTATCGACTTTGAAGCGCATGGATCGTTTGGGAGAGAGCATTGGCGCCATCCCAGAACTCTCGGCGCCTACCTCAGTGGTCAACGCCATTAAATATGCCAAGCAGGCCTATTACAACGGGAACCCCAACTACTACGCCCTACCTTCTGCCCAAGAAAACCGCTTTATCCTCTCCTACTTCGACCGTTCGAGCAAAGGAGAAAATGTATTGACCGGCTATGTGGACGACACGGGACAATATGCCCGAATGACCACTTTCATGACCGATATCAACACCCAACGGATGGAGGAAATCGAAGCGGAATTGCAGCGCGAAATTGCCAAGATTTTTCCAGAAGAACGCTACACGGTTAGCCTAACAGGAAAGGCTTTGCTCTTTTTAAAGGGGACAAAATACCTCATTAAGAACCTTGTCTTGTCTTTGGTCTTGGCCATTTTCCTCATCGCTCTATTCATGGCCTATTTATTCCGTTCGTTTAAGATGATTATCATCTCCCTAATTCCCAACCTGCTCCCTTTGATTATCACCGCGGGGATGATGGGCTTTTTGGGGATTCCACTTAAACCTTCAACCATCTTGGTCTTTAGTGTGGCCTTTGGAATATCGGTCGATGATACCATTCACTTTTTGGCCAAATACCGCCAAGAATTGATTGCCTCTAAATGGAAAATACAACGCTCGGTCTATGCCGCCCTTCGCGAAACTGGGGTAAGCATGTTCTACACTTCCATTGTATTGTTCTTTGGCTTCTCGGTCTTTATGAGTTCTGAATTTGGAGGAACCGTAGCCTTGGGAGGCTTGATTTCTATGACCCTGCTTTTCGCCATGCTCGCCAACCTTATACTCTTGCCTTCCCTCTTAATTTCACTGAAAGATACCGTGGCCAACGAGGATGTACTCAAAGCCCCTAAAATTCAATTAGTCGAGAAGGAAGAAAAAACCAAAAGCAAAAAATAACAACTACTAGAATCCTATCTTTGCATCATGCCAATTAAACTAAAAGCATTATTAGCCACTACCCCAGCAGGACAAGAAGTCACAGTACAGGGTTGGGTTAGAACCTTTCGAGCCAATCGCTTTATCGCATTAAACGACGGTTCCACTTTGGGGAACCTCCAATGTGTAGTGGACTTTGAAAATTTTGACGAAGACCTTTTAAAAGAAGTTACAACGGGTGCTGCGCTTAAAATAAGCGGGCGTTATGTAGAAAGCCAAGGGAAGGGACAAGCAGCAGAGATTCAAGTAGAAGCCTTGCATGTGTATGGAACGGCCGACCCAGAGAGCTATCCTATACAACCCAAAAAACACAGCTTTGAGTTTTTACGCGAGAAAGCTCACCTGCGAGTACGCACCGCCACCTTTAGCGCGGTAATGCGTGTTCGTGCCGCTCTGGCCTTTGGGGTACACAAATTCTTCCAAGAAGAAGGCTTTCACTATGTAAACACTCCCATCATTACGGGCAGCGATGCCGAAGGTGCAGGAGAAATGTTCCGCGTGAGTACCCTAGACGCTAAAAACCCTCCTTTGAACGAGGCCGGGGAAGTCAACCACCAAGAAGACTTTTTTGGGAAAGAAACCCACCTCACCGTTTCGGGACAACTAGAGGCCGAAACTTATGCCATGGGCTTGGGAGAGGTCTATACCTTTGGTCCCACCTTTAGAGCAGAAAACTCAAACACTACCCGCCATTTGGCTGAATTCTGGATGATTGAACCCGAGATGGCGTTCTATGACCTAGACGACAATATGGACTTGGCTGAAAAGTTCATCAAAAGCGTGTTGCGCTATGTGCTTGAAAATTGCCAAGAAGATTTAGCCTTCCTCGATGAACGCTTTGCCAAAGAAGAAAGCAGCAAGCCCAAGCAAGAACGTTCTGAAATGGGGCTTTTGGAAAAAATAAACTTTGTGGTGGACAACGATTTCAAACGCCTTAGCTATACCGAAGCGATTGAGATTTTGAGAAACAGCAAACCCAATAAAAAGAAAAAATTCACCTACCCTATCGATGCATGGGGAGCTGATCTTCAAAGTGAACACGAACGCTATTTGGTGGAGAAGCACTTTAAGACCCCGGTGGTATTGTTTGACTATCCTGCCAAAATCAAAGCCTTCTATATGCGCATGAACGAGGACGGGAAAACCGTTCGCGCCATGGATATCCTTTTCCCCGGAATTGGAGAAATGGTGGGAGGTTCGCAGCGTGAAGAACGCCTCGATGTCTTAAAAGAACGCATTGCCGCCATGGGAATTGAAGAAGAAGAATTGTGGTGGTACTTGGAATTGCGCAAATTTGGTACAGCGCCACACAGTGGCTTTGGTCTTGGTTTCGAACGTTTGGTGCTCTTTACTACGGGCATGGGGAACATTCGCGATGTGATTCCATTCCCCCGCACCCCACAAAATGCTTCCTTCTAGGCAGTTGTTCGTTTTTTACTACCTTTAGGTAAGACCCAAATGCAATGCTAAAACAACAACTTCAATTAAAACTCGCCCAAAAGCTGTCTCCTCAACAGATTCAGCTCATGAAGTTGATTCAACTACCCACCTTAGACTTTGAGCAACGCTTACAAAACGAACTGGAAGAAAATCCTGCCTTAGAAACGGGGAAAGAAGAAAGTAGTTTAGACGATCCTTACGATCAAGATTACGACGAGAGTACCGAAGTAATCGACACCCAAGACATCGACATCGACGCCTATTTGAGTGATGACGAAATTCCTTCCTATCGCTTAAACGCCAACAATTACAGTAGCGACGATGAGGAAAAAAGCACGCCCATTACAGGAGGGATTAGCTTTCACGAAAACCTAAAACAGCAAATCGGGTCGCTTATCCTTAGCGAGGAAGAAGAGCAATTGGCCTTGTTTATCGTGGGGAGTCTAGACGAGAGCGGCTATTTGCGCCGTAGCCTAGAAGATTTAATGGACGACTTGGCCTTTACGCAAGGTATCGTTGTCGATTTACCCGCCCTAGAAAAAGTGCTGCGCAAAGTGCAGGATATTGACCCTGCCGGAGTAGGTGCGCGCAACCTACAAGAATGTCTTTCGCTTCAACTGGAAAGGAAAGAAACCACCCTTTCTATTCTAATGGCACGGCAGATCATCGACCAAGGCTTCGACCTTTTTTCCAAGAAGCACTACAGCAAAATGCAGGACAAGTTCGATGTGGATGAAGAACTCTTAAAACAAGGGCTCGCCGAGATTGAAAAACTCAACCCCAAACCGGGGGGAGCCATGTCGGGCGTATTTCAGAACACCCATATCGTTCCCGACTTTATTTTGACCATTGAAAACGGAGAAGTACACGTGACGATCAACCGACGCAATGCGCCAGAGTTGCACGTTTCAACGGGTTACCAAGAAATGCTGCGCGGCTATAAAGAAGCTTCCACCAAATCGAAAAGCCAAAAGGAGGCGGTACAATTCATCAAGCAAAAGCTCGATGCTGCTCAATGGTTTATCGATGCTATTCAACAGCGCCAACAAACCCTACAACGCACCATAGAGGCTATTGTGAATCACCAGTACGATTATTTCTTAACCGGTGATGAACGCGCCTTAAAACCCATGATTTTAAAGGATATCGCCGATAAAATCGACATGGATATCTCGACTGTTTCGCGGGTGGCCAATAGCAAGTATATCGACACCCCCTACGGGACCAAACTTTTAAAAACCTTCTTTTCTGAATCGTTGACCAATGCCGAAGGAGAAGAAGTTTCTACCCTTGAAATCAAAAAGATTTTACGCACCTTGATCGAGCAAGAAGACAAACGCAAACCTTTGGCCGACAATGCCCTGTCGAAAGCCCTGCTTGAAGAAGGCTATAAAGTAGCGCGACGCACGGTAGCGAAATACCGTGAACAAATGAACTTCCCAGTGGCGCGATTGCGCAAAGAACTATAAAAAGTAAAAGATTAAACCCAAATGGATGGGATAGAAACGTGGCGTAGCTCCTGTTTCTAATTGAATGTCTTGGTTCAACAGGGGTTGAATCTCATAGGCGAAACGCAAATTCCACGAGCCGTAACCCATTGCAATCCCAAAGCTGTGTTGCCAGGGTGTGATTTGGTCGACCAAACGAAAATCGGGCCCAAAGAAAGGCTGGTAGCGCGCTGCAAATTGATAGCTTAAGCGGTAGCTTAAATAGACCCGCCAAAAGTCATAGTCGGTAGCAGTAGAAGTGCGCCAACGCAACTCAACCGGAAGTTGTAATTGGTGGTACGAAAACACATTACGCAGCGTACGAATATTGTCGGGGATACTGTAAACATATTCCCCTTCTTCTTGATCGATATCCAAAGTGTTGACCAATCGCTGGTAACCATAGCCCAAACCTAGGGCTAAGGCACGGTTGCCTTTTTTATTTAAAGAAATATCGCGGAGAAACCCTAAATGCAAGGAACGCGAAAAACCGTTTTGCCTAAAGTTGTCTAGGTCATTCCCTTGGAGCAGGAGATTGACATCCAGGTAAAATTGATCCTCCCGGTAGGCCAGTGAATCTTTTGCTTGCTGAGCGAAGGCTTGAACGCCAAACAATAGTATGAGGAGGATATATCGATGCTTCACGCCGCTAAGGTACAATTTTGCAGTCTTGGGGTAAAAAAAAAGCACCCTCGTTAAAGGGTGCTTCTATAAACTTCATCAAAATATTTAGTTCATATTTTGGGTGTAATCCCCTACACGTGTGGTGTAGTTAATTTTCAATGCGTTTACTTTACGCAATTCCTGTTTGATATCAGAAATCAATCCCATGTTGGTTTCTCCATCTACCTTGAGGGCAGTGGTCAACACGTTTTGAAGTTCTTGACGCTTCGAAGCACGCTCGGCCAAAACGAAAGCAGCAACATCTCCAACATCAGCGAACTTATCGTTCAATTGGATACGGGCTTGTGTTCCGTATTTATCGGCATAGCGACTTGATGGTTTCCCCGCATAGATATACATCACACGGTCTTTCTTGTCCAACTTCTGAATTTGATCGGCTGCTGGAAGTGAGTTTTGAATCATCAAGGTGCTGTCGCGCATTACCGTCGCTACCATGAAGAAAAACAAAAGCATGAAAACGATATCAGGGAGAGATGCGGTTGAAATCGCAGGTAAGTCTCCTCCTTTTTTCTTTTTAAACTTTGACATACTCGTTGTTTTTAGTTGGTTTTACTTGGTTCTGCTTCAGAGAGCTTCTGTGGATACATGGCCTTTACTTCGTCTAATTTTGGCTTCATTTTCGCCTTTTCATCAGCTGAAGTACGTGGGTCGTTGTATCGTTTTTGTGCTTCTGTATACGTCATTCCTGCTAAAGGATTTAAGCGAGCGAACTCACGATCACGAAGATCGTTGTAGGCTGCTACCAACTCGTTTTGTACAGCGATATACACCTTATAAGAGGTTTCGCGGTCGTTCTTTAACGAGATGATGGCCTTTTCAGGATTGTCGGAAGAACTTGGATCTTTTTTTCCTTGGCAGTAGTCACAGGCTTCTTCTCCTGTTCCTCCACCGTTGTCTAAGAAGTCAATTGCGGCTTGACGCACATCGCCAATCTCCATGACATCTTCTTCGACCAACAAACGGTTGTCTTTGTTTACCACCACGGTAAAGATATTACGCTCTTTAATGATTGGTGGATCAACAACCTCGTCGGTTGGGGGTAACTTACGGTTGATCCCTGAATCGGTCTCAATCGTCGTCGTTACCAAGAAAAAGATGAGCAGCAAGAAAGCGATGTCTGCCATCGAACCAGCATTTACTTCAGGTGCAGCTCTTTTTGCCATGGCTTATCGGTTAGTTAAACGTTTAACCCCAGAGAATGCCATAGCGCCAATCGCGATGATCGCTAAGGAATAGAATACACGGATACCCGTTTCTACCCAGCGTGCACCAGAGGCTGACAATACTTCTCCGTCTTTTAGTGGCGTTTCAACTCCTGAAGACAGTGCGTAGGAAAGCCCTACCACAACCACTAGGAATCCAACAGAAATTAAAGCTTTCTTTAATTTTTGTGCGTCGCCAAAAAGGTTGAGTAGTGAAAAGATCACTGTGGCAGCAACCGACACATAAAAAATGATTTGTGCGATGCTAATCAAAGGTGATACGGTTCCATAGTCTCCCATGGAAGCGGCCATTTTTATTTCTTCGTCACCGGCCCCAATGATTCTAAAGAGGAATACCACCCCTAGAACCCCAAGAAGTCCAGCTCCGATTTTTACTATTCTTTGAATATTCATAATCTACTTTGTTTATTAAATGGAAGGTTTACTTCTTGTGAGCCACAAGGATGTCAACTAAAGTAATGGAAGCATCTTCCATATCGTTAACAATACCGTCGATTTTTGCAACAATGTAGTTATAGAAAATTTGAAGGATAATCGCTACAACAAGACCAAATACTGTAGTCAAAAGGGCTACTTTAATCCCCCCTGCTACTAATGATGGCTGCATGTCTCCAGCGGCTTCAATTTTATCAAAGGCTTGAATCATCCCGATTACCGTACCCATGAACCCAAGCATGGGAGCAAGTGCGATAAACAATGAGATCCAAGAAACGTTTTTCTCTAATTGTCCCATTTGAACACCACCGTAAGCTACAACAGCTTTCTCAGCGCTCTCTACTCCTTCGTCTACACGGTCAAGACCTTGGTAGAAAATAGAAGCAACAGGTCCTTTGGTGTTACGGCATAATTCTTTTGCCGCTTCAACTCCTCCGCTTGATAGCGCTTCTTCTACACCTTCAGTTAATTTCTTGGTGTTGGTTGAGGCAAGGTTTAAGAAGATGATACGCTCAATCGCAATCGCTAATCCTAAAATCAAACAGATCAATACAATTCCCATGAAGCCTGGTCCACCTTCGATAAAACGCTTTTTAAGCTCTTGTGTGAACGATGCTGACTCTGCAGGAGCATCGGCTTGCTCATCCTCTTGAACAATCGTAGAAATGTTGAGATTGTTTAGGTTAGTTGTAGAAGCATTGGCAGCGAAGCTCACCATAAACATGCTCATTACAAGGGTTACGAATAATTTTTTCATTTTGATGAATTTTTGTTCTAATTATTTAAGGGTTTAAAGATAAAAAAAAATATGTTCTAACATAATTTTTAGCAGAGAGGAAGGGATTCGAACCCTCGATACGCTTTTGACGTATACACA
>WTJP01000142.1:0-1080 GCA_011526275.1 Candidatus Arcticimaribacter sp.
CATCTTTACAGTTAACCGAAATGTTTATATTTGATTGAAATCAAAGAAATACACCATGAATACACTTAAAAAATTTATCGCTCTTGTAGTGCTGTTGATCTTGGTCGTTGGTGGCTATATGATCTACGGGACCTTTATAAACCCAAAAAGTCCGAAAGGCGTAGTTAACTATGAAAAAGAAGACTTAAAAATTGAGGTGGTCTATCACCGTCCTTTTAAGAAAGAGCGTTTAATTTTTGGTGCTAAGGAAGACAAAGCCCTTGTCCCCTTTGGTGAATATTGGCGTTTGGGCGCAAATGCAGCCACTACTTTCGAAACCTCTCAAGACATTCCCTTTGCTGGGCGTATGCTCAAAGCTGGAACCTACCGTATGTATGCCATTCCTGAAGCCGATCATTGGATCGTCGCTTTAAATGAGGAAGCAGGAAAATTTGGCTACAATGAACCCGATTACAGCAAAGATGTGATGCGGGTAAACGTAACAGCCGCTAAACTCCTCACCCCCGTGGAGCAATTCACCATTGATATACAAGAAGACGGAGAAAACCTTACCCTACGTATGCGTTGGGACACGACTTCTGTGGCAATTCCGCTCAACTAAATGGGATTTTTTAGCCTAAAGAACTTTTTTAAAGCCTTCTTTTTTATTGCTGGTTTGGGTGCTTTGACCTACTATGTGGTGTGGAAAATCCAGTACCGTCAAAACATCATGCCTTTTGAAGAGTACAACCCCACCTCTACTTTGGTTGTTCCCGAGCATCCCATCAAAAAGGCAAAATTCCCTTTTGTGGATATCCACAACCACCAATTCGATATGCCGGTCAACGACCTCACTACCCTAACGGCCGAGATGGATAGCATTAACATGGCTTTTATGATCAATTTGAGTGGTTTTCGTGGGCTCTACTTGCAACAATGCCTAAAGAACGTAAAAGAAACTGCGCCTAACCGCTTTGGCCTTTTTGTCAATCTCGATTGGGAGAAAATAGACGAACCCGATTTTGTGGAAAACAATCTTCACATCCTGCGTCAAGCAAAAGCCGATGGCGCCATGGGACTTAAAGTGTACAAAGGCCTAGG
>WTJP01000142.1:1180-3793 GCA_011526275.1 Candidatus Arcticimaribacter sp.
TGGCGGAATTAGGCCGGCAACCCCGTCGTGCACGACGTTTCTTGGTCGATTATCAAGACCGTGTCTTGTTCGGGAAAGACGCTTACAATGTTTCAGAATATTACACCTATTTCCGGGTGCTCGAAACCGATGACGAATACTTTGATTATTACCGCAAGCGCCACGCCTTCTGGAAAATGTACGGCTTGGCCCTCCCCGATTCGGTCTTAAAAAAGGTTTACTACAAGAATGCGCTACGCATTTTACCACAAATTGATTCCTCTTTATTCCCTAATTAATATGCTACTTGTCAATACCCCTACCGTTCCCAACAAAGCCATTACTGAAGTTCACGGCATCGCACGTGGCAGTACAGTACGCGCCCGTAATGTGGGCAGCGATCTCTTTGCCGGCTTAAAAAACATTGTGGGCGGAGAAATCTCCGAATACACCAAACTCCAAGCCGATTCACGCGAACAAGCTTTGCAGCGCATGCGAGAAGACGCCGAACGTTTAGGGGCCAACGCTGTGGTGAATGTCCGCATTACCACCTCCATGGTCATGCAAGGCTGCTCAGAAATCTTGGCTTATGGAACAGCTGTTACCGTAAAATGAGTGCGATGATCATCGGCGGAATTGTAGTCATTCTCCTCATTTACTTGATTGTTCAACGTATAGCGGAAAAGGAAAAAGAGAATTTCGAAGAGCGCGATAATTAGTTGCGTTCGCAGTACACGATACAATAACGCGGAGTAAAATAGCGTAATAACGGACGAATCCCTAGTTTCTTTTGGTCGGGTGAAGTCCACAATTCTTGCGCTTTTATGGTCCAGCCTGCTTTTTCCAACAAAAACCGAAACTGTTTTACTTCAAACTCGTGATAGTGTTTGTCCCAGTCGTCTGCCTCGTTCCAATAGGCCGATGCAAACCACAACTTTAAAGGCACAGAAGCGATTAAACGCTTTGCTTTCAAGTTTTTTAAAATATTATAGGGCGCAAGCATATGTTCAAAAATCTCGAAAGCCGTTACACAATCAACCTCAGAACTAGCATAAGCCATATAATCATCGTCGAGGTTCTCCCCTTGGGTATTTTGAACGGCATAACCCGCTTCTTTCAGCAAGGGCGTAAATGGATTTTCGGTGCCTAAATCTAAAAGACTACTACCCTGCTCTAGGTGTTTTTCCATAAAGGCTAAGGTTTTCCCGTAGCGCTTTTGGTGGGTAGATGAAATACGCATTAAAGCTTGGTTTTTCCCATGAATACATTTACCCCAGGATGGATGGGATTCCCTGTCGTACGGCGGAAACTCACTACTTGTCCCGTGTGGTAAAGCGCATCCGATAAAGGTCCGTTCATCAAGTTCCAAATAGGAAAGGTATAGGTCTTCCCTCCTCTTTGGATAATGAGCTGCAAAGCTTCAATGGCCGCTGCGTCCTTGTTTAAGAAGGAATTACTAGCTTCCTCCAACAAGGCTAATGTCGCTGCTCGTAATCCAGTATAATCCTCGGGCATTTGTGCTAGAGGGCGCTCGCTTGGAGTTGATTGTGCGGCATTGCGAATCATTTCCGCCAAGCCGTAAAGATGCTCCAGGGTTTCATAGGTGGAGGACGCTTCTGGACTGGGACGGTAATTCAAGTCCTCTTCCCTTAAATCTTTGGTTGCCCAATGATAGCGATAACCCAAACCTTGGGTCATACGCGCCAATACGTTTCCTGAGGTAGTACTTTCAGGGGCTGCAGGAATAGCTTCTAAGGGAAATTGGTCTTGTGCCATAAGCGAGAAATTAAAGAATAGGAAAAAGAAAAAAAGCAAACGCATCCATTCGGGTTTAGAGCACTAAAATAGTATTTTAGCCCTATAAACCTTGCCATGGCAAAGAAATTATCCAGTTTAGAGGAATTGGCTAAGATTCAATTCGAAAACCTCGCTCCCGACCCGGAAGGCTATGTCGCTCCTGAAGACGAATTTGTTCCCCAAGAACTCGAAGCCCACTTTAGCAACAAAGGCCGTGTAGGAAAAACAGTTACCGTTATCAAAGGTTTTGAAGGCGAAGCTTCTGAACTAAAAGAACTCGCTAAAACCCTGAAAAACAGTGTGGGCGTAGGCGGCACCATCAAAAACGGTGAAATCATCATTCAAGGCAATTACCGCGACAAATTAATGGATCTTTTAACTGAAATGGGCCATAAAGTAAAACGTGTGGGGGGTTAACTCCAATCAATAACCGCTTTCCCCTTAGCATGGAGGTATTCATTGCACTGACTAAAGTGTTTGTTTCCGAACCAATATCCTCGATTAGCACTTAAAGGCGAAGGATGTCCGCTTCTTAAAACCAAGTGTTTAGAACTGTCGATCAACTTCATCTTCTTTTTTGCATATCCGCCCCAAAGGAGAAAAACCACGCCCTCGTTTTCTGTAGAAATGGTTTGAATTACATGGTCGGTAAAACTTTCCCAACCTTGTTTTTGGTGACTTCCTGCATGTTGCGCACGTACTGTTAGGGTGGCATTCAATAAGAATACTCCTTGTTTAGCCCAACGCAAAAGATTTCCACTTTCTGGGTAGGCAAGACCGATGTCCTGCTCAATTTCTTTAAAAATGTTGATTAAGGAAGGTGGATGCCCCACCCCT
>WTJP01000008.1:0-4989 GCA_011526275.1 Candidatus Arcticimaribacter sp.
TTGAGATTGCAAAAGATCAATTGCGTCAGGAAGGTAAGCCAGAGGAAATGTTAGATAACATTGCCAAAGGAAAAATCAAACGTTTCTTCAAGGATAACACTTTAGTCAACCAAGCCTTTATTAAGGACAGTAAGCAAACCGTTACACAATACGTTCAGTCGGTAAATGCTGATTTAAGCGTAACTGCTTTTGCTCGTTTAGCACTCGTCTAAACAAAGAAAATTACCTCACTATGAGGAATATAAAATCCGTGCAATGCACGGATTTTTTTTTGTCTCAAATCGTATGCGTGCATAATTGAATTTGCATACTAAAATATACTTTGCATCTTTTTACTGATGCAGAACTATATTTTATGGATTTTTTGTAGTCTTTGGTCTGTTATGACCTTTGCACAACTTGGTGTTCATGGTGATATCATGCTCAATAGTTCCCTAGCTTTAGTTGGTGTTGATTTGCATTTCGATACAGGAGTGCTACGCAGTTAGGCAGAGCAGGCAGAAGTTCTTTTTTTGAATGGTGCTCAAACGCGTGGAGGCGCTATTAACACACATAGTGAAGTAGCTCTTCGCACTGTCAATAGTACGCGTTTCGACTTTCCCTCAGGGAAACAAGGGGTTTATCTTCCGTTTAGCTTATCCGCTAATACAGCTGTAACGGTTTCAGGGGAGTTAATAGCAGCACCCAGCAAGATTTCTATGGACTCAAATTACTATTGGTCTTTACAAGGGCAAGGAGAAGCCCAATTAGAATTTTTCTTAGAATTTTATGCAGCAATCCTACAAGAACTTGACCAAGGAGAGCAACTAAAACTTATGGGTTTCACTGGGCAAGCTTGGGAAGAAATCCCTGGGTTTATCCAATCCAACAGTTTACGCACCGAAAATGCTATAGCCTTAGAACGTTATACGGCCTATGCCCTGGGTAGCGCAGCTATTTCGACTGCACTTACTCCCGCCCAAGCTATTACTCCAAACGGTGACGGTATCAATGATCGTTGGATTATTGCGAATAACGCTCTGTACACCAACGCCAAAATTTGGGTCTTTAACCGCTGGGGAGAAGAGGTCTTTTATTCTGCCGTTAATTACCAAAATAATTGGGGGGCTACCCACAATAAGCAATCTACTAGCCTTCCCGAAGCCCCATATTTCTACCGTATCGACCAAGACAACGACGGAACAATTGATTTAGAAGGCTGGCTCTACATTACCCGATAAATAAAATCAAAAACAAATACACTAAAGGTTTATACATTGGCTTGATTCTCCTACTTTGGGGCTGGGGTACTCCTTTGCTTTGGGCACAGCAAGAGCCTTATTTTTCCTTGTATCGCTATGAATTCAATCGGCAAAACCCAGCTGCTCTTGGGGTGTTTGACGATCTCCAAGCACAACTGTATTTGCGTTCCCAATGGCTAGGGGTCGATGGCGCTCCCGAGTCGCAAGGGCTAAGCATAGCTGCACCTAATAACAGCAGTCGTTTGCACTTAGGCTTCTCTCTTTTGAACGATAAAACCTTTGTGGAACAGCACACCCAGTTGCTGATAGACTTTTCCTATGCCCTACCAATGGGACAGGACCGCACCTTGTTTTTAGGCTTAAAAGCAGGTGCTACCGCCTTAAACCTACAAGCGGCGGGCTTAACCACTTTCGACACCGCCCCCAAGACCCTATGTTGATTAACCGCAGCGGCTTTGTCCCTAATTTAGGGGTCGGCTTGTTTTACCGCAGCACTAACTTCTACTTTTCTGCTGCTTTTTGCGCTGTTCCTCGTCGAGTAAATCAAAATGTAAGAAGTAATTAAAAATGTTTTTTAGAAGGCCATTGTCTAGCCAGTTGGGTCGTCGAAAAGGTTCTTTCCAAACCAATTCGCCCAAGTCAATATGGCTCGCACCAAAAGGGGGCAACTCCAGGGCGTGCTGCTCTTTAAAGTAGTGTAGGTTCATGATCAATTCCCAAGGTCTGCATTTTAGGAATAGAATCAAAACACTTTGGTGAAAGTGGTAGGATAACGTTCTAGATGGTAGGGATTTTGTTATAAATGGTAAAATCGAGGGGTTTTTCCCCTACTTTATCCTCCATCGTGTATGTTTTAATGTGCTTCGAGCCAATTTTGACCGATGCCGACATCGACCACTAAGGGAACATCGAGGGTAAATGCACTTTCCATTTCTTCTTTGACCATGGCGGTCAATCGCTCTACTTCTGCTTTCGGGACATCGAAGACCAATTCATCGTGTACCTGCAAGAGCATTTTACTTTCCCAGTTTTCTTTTTTCAACCGGTGGTGAATGTTGATCATGGCGAGTTTGATGATATCGGCGGCACTCCCTTGAATGGGTGCGTTAACAGCATTGCGTTCGGCGGCACCGCGAACTACGGCATTTTGGGAGTTGATGTCTTTGAGGTAACGGCGTCGGCCCAGCACGGTTTCTACATAGCCTTTTTCACGGGCAAAATCGACCTGCTCGTTCATGTAGGCTTTCAGTTTGGGGTAGGTGAGGTAATAAGCATCAATCAATTCCTTGGCTTCGCTTCGACTGAGGTTGGTTTGTTGGCTTAACCCAAAAGCCGAAACCCCATAGACGATTCCAAAATTCACCGTCTTGGCATTGGAGCGTTGTTCCCTGCTCACTTCATCTAGGGCAACCCCGAAAACTTTTGCTGCGGTAGCGGCGTGAATGTCTTCCCCTTTTTGAAAGGCTTCCACCATGGCAGGGTCTTGACTAAGCGCTGCGATGATGCGGAGTTCAATTTGGGAGTAGTCGGCCGCGAGCAATACATGCGCCTCGTCACGTGGAATAAAGGCCTTGCGCACTTGTTGGCCACGTTCGGTGCGGATGGGGATGTTTTGCAGGTTGGGTTGGTTAGAGGACAAGCGTCCCGTGGCGGCAACCGCTTGGTTATAAACAGTATGCACCCTTCCCGTTTTGGGATTAATCTCCTCGGGCAGGGCTTTTACATAGGTGCTTTGCAGTTTGTTGGCCGAGCGCCACTGCAAGATATCAGCCACAATTTGATGGTCTTTTGCCAAGTAGCTCAGCACATCCTCGGCAGTAGAGTACTGTCCAGTTTTGGTTTTTTTGGGTTTGTCCACCAACTTTAGTTTTTCAAAGAGGATGGGCCCCAACTGCTTTGGAGAAGCCAGATTAAATTCTTCCCCGGCTTGGGCGTATATATCTTTTTCCAGACGTTGGATGTCTGCTGCCAATTCTCCTTCAAAGGTTTTAAGGAAAGCGGTGTTTAAATTAATGCCCTCCTGTTCCATGGCGGTCAACACTTCTACCAAGGGCAGTTCAACATCATGGAAGAGTTTTCCATTTTCTGCCGCAGCGAGTTCTTGGTCGAAATGTTGTTTGAGTTGGAAGGTGATGTCGGCATCTTCCACGGCATATTCGGTTTGTTGCTCTAGGGGAACGTCGCGCATGGAGCCTTGATTTTTTCCTTTTTTCCCAATGAGTTCTGTAATGGACTGGGGGGTGTAGTTGAGGTAATTACTCGCCAAAATATCCATGCCGTGTCGTCGGTCGGGATTGATGAGGTAATGCGCGATTAGGGTATCGTAAAGGGGTCCTTTTACTTCCAAGTTGTAGTTCGATAGTACCTTGAGGTCGTATTTAAGGTTGTGCCCAATTTTTTCGATTTGCTCGTTTTCAAAGAAGGGACGGAACGCTTCTACAATCGCCTGCGTTTCGTTTTGATCTTCAGGCAGGCTCAGGTAGTAACCTGTTCCCACTTCCCAAGAAAAGGCGATGCCCACCAATTGCGCTTCCAAGGCATTGAGGCTGGTGGTTTCGGTATCAAAACAAACCGATTTTTGTTGGAGCAGTTGCTTCAACAGTAAGCCTCTCCCCAACGAAGTATTGACATATTGGTAGTGGTGGGGGGTGTTACTCAAGTCTTTTTTGCTATTGCTTTCAAGCGCAGTAGTTGAGCCACTGCCTGCGGCAAACAGGTCCATTTGTCCGCCACTAGAAGCTGCTTTTTGTGCAGCTGGTTGTGCTGTTGCCGTTTCGGTTGCAGCCTCCACTTCTTTCCCAAAGGTTTTTTGGAGGTTGTCTTTCATACGTCTAAACTCCAAGACGTCAAAGATTTCTCCAACTGCGGTAAAGTCAGGTTCCGAAAGGGCATAGGCTTCGGCTTCAAAAGTCACCGGGACATCGAGCAATATGGTCGCTAGTTCTTTGGATAAAAGTCCCAATTCTTTATTGGCTTCTACCTTTTCTTTCATTTTCCCTTTTAGCTGGTCGGTATTGGCCAAAAGGGCTTCCATACTACCGAATTCTTTGAGGAATTTTTTGGCGGTTTTATCGCCCACGCCGGGTAGGCCAGGAATATTGTCTACTGCGTCGCCCATCATCCCCAAATAGTCGATGACTTGCTCGGGACGCTCTACCTCAAATTTGGCTTGCACCTCTGGAATCCCCCAGATTTCAATTCCATTCCCCATACGGGCAGGGCGGTACATAAAGATATTTTCAGAAACCAGTTGAGCGAAGTCTTTATCGGGCGTAACCATAAAGGTTTGAAAGCCTTCTTTCTCGGCTTGTTTCGCCAAAGTACCAATGATATCATCGGCCTCAAAGCCCGCTTTCTCCACCACAGGAATGTGCATGCTGGTCAATATTTGCTGAATAAAGGGGACCGCGATTTTAATGGCCTCTGGGGTTTCGTCTCGGTTGGCTTTGTAGTCTTCAAATAGTTCGGTGCGGGAAGCAGAACCTCCTTTGTCAAAGCAAACTGCCAAGTGATCGGGGCGTTCGCGTTTGATTACGTCTAAAAGGGAATTCATAAAACCAAAAATGGCAGAAGTATCGACCCCTTGGGAGTTGATTCTCGGGTTTTTGATGAAGGCGTAATACCCACGGAAAATCAAAGCATATGCATCGAGCAAAAAGAGACGTTTGTTGGCTGACATCGGTTGAGGTTTAGAAGGGGAAAGATAAGCATTATGAATTACGAATTGGGGAATTAGGAATTACGAATT
>WTJP01000008.1:5089-6256 GCA_011526275.1 Candidatus Arcticimaribacter sp.
TTCTAGACTGCGCTAGTTGTGAAATACTGCTACCTTTGTTCTATGCAGTCGAGTCTATTGTCAACCATTACGCAGCCGGCAGATTTACGCGCTTTATCTCCTGAACAATTGGAGGTGCTAGCAGTAGAGTTGCGGCAGGAAATCATCTCGGTGATTGCAGAACGCGAGGGCCATTTGGGTGCCAGTCTCGGGGTGGTGGAATTGACCGTGGCTTTGCATTATTGTTTTAATACCCCCAAAGACATTCTAATTTGGGATGTTGGCCACCAAGCCTATGGACACAAAATGCTCACGGGGCGTCGGGCAGCCTTTTCAGCTTTACGGCAATGGGGGGGAATAAGCGGTTTTCCCAAACGCGAGGAAAGCGCATTTGACGCCTTTGGTACCGGACACTCCTCAACCTCCCTTTCTGCGATTTTGGGGATGGCGCTAGCAGCAGCTCAAAAAGGAGAAGAAGCTTTGCATATCGCTGTTATAGGCGATGCATCTATTGCTAGCGGGATGGCGTTTGAAGCCTTGAATCACCTGGGAACTACCCAAGCCAATGTGCTCATTATCTTGAACGACAACACCATGGGTATCGACCCAAGTGTGGGGGCGCTTAAAGCCTTTTTTGAACGTTCTACCCAAGAACACCCCGCGGCAGCAAATCTATTCGAAGCGCTAAATATAGCGTATTCAGGCCCCATCGATGGGCACGATTTGACAGGCTTAGTAGAAGTTTTTAATGCGGAAAAGAAGAAGAAAGGTCCGCGGCTGTTGCACCTCCGCACCACCAAGGGGAAAGGACTAGCCGCAGCAGAAACTTCGCAAGTACTTTTTCACGCCCCGGGGAAATTTGATCCACTCACCGGGAAACTCAACCCCAGCCCGAAAAGCGGTAAGACCAAATACCAAACTGTTGTAGGGAAAACCCTCGAGGAGTTATTTGAGCAGCACGACCACCTAATGGCCATTACACCGGCCATGCCCACAGGCAGTGGTTTAACCCAATTGATGGAGCGTTACCCCAAGCGCTGCTTGGATGTGGGGATAGCCGAGCAGCACGCCGTTACGCTTGCCGCTGGGATGGCAACCCAAGGACTTTTGCCTTTTTGTGTGATTTATGCCACCTTTTTACAACGGGCATACGACCAAGTCATGCACGATGTAGCCCTGCAAAATCTC